>CAUDRD010000008.1 GCA_958451705.1 uncultured Oscillospiraceae bacterium | reverse complement strand
TCTACCCTGATGAATATGCTGGGTCTTCTTGACGTGCCTACAAGCGGAGAATATTATTTAAACGGCCATAACACAGAAGGCCTTTCAGACGATGAGCAATCGGAAATCAGAAATAAAGAGATAGGCTTTATTTTCCAGGGATTTAACCTTATACCCAGCCTTTCCGCAAGGGAAAACGTTGAGCTGCCCCTTGTGTACAGAGGAATGGGAGCTGAAGAGCGCAAAGAACTTGCCCTTGACGCCCTTGAAAGAGTTGGTATGGGACACAGAATAAACCACAGACCGGCTGAGATGTCAGGAGGTCAGCAGCAGCGTGTGGCAATTGCCCGTGCTGTGGCGGCGAAGCCTCCCGTTATACTTGCAGATGAACCTACCGGAAACCTTGACTCCCACAGCGGCAAAGAGGTAATGAAAATCCTTAACGAGCTGTGCGACGAGGGCAGAACCGTTATACTCATTACTCACGACAACTCCATAGCCGAATCTGCCGGACGTGTAATCAGAATACAGGACGGCAGAAAAATTGAGGACTATGTAAACAACGCATATTTTACTGCCAGAGAAGAGCGAATTAAGCAGAAAAAGCTCCGTGAAAAAAACAGCGAAGCGGAAAGCGAAAACAAAACAGATGCAAAATAGCAAGAACCCGTCTGCGTAATAAAACAGACGGGTTCTTTTCATTTTAAAATTACACTTTTTCGTTTTTCTTTGCATTTGGTGAAAAATAAATAAGTGATAGCAGCACCGGCACAGTAAAAATAAGGGCTACGGGAATTAAATCGGGATTTCTGAGTGCTCCGAATAGAACTATGCAGGAACCGACGCTTGCAAGAAGCGGACATATTATTCCGGCGAAAAAGCTTTTAATCTCTCCTTTTTTATAGAGCGTATACACTTTATAATAGAGAGGGATATACATAGCATAACTCATAGCAACAGAAACCTCCGATATATCCGAATTGACCATGAGATTCCTTGAGGAAACAAAATAGTGAATAAAGCTCCATACCAGCATCAAAGCAAAAGAAACGGCGGCGGAAGCGAGAGGAATATTGCTTTTTTCACCGAGCTTTGAGAGAGAACGGGAAAAGGGAACCATATTTTCTCTCACTGCGAGAGAATATGGCATACGGATAAAACCTAAAATTATACCGTTAACCGTTCCCATAACAGAAATGATTATGAATATTAGAATTATCTTTCCTCCCGCAGCACCCAACAAGGTTTCGGCAATTGAGTAAACGTGTGCGTCACCCATGGAGATTATGGCGTCAGGTCCCAGGAAAAGGGAAACTCCCGTAAAATATGAAACATATACTCCAAGGACAATGAGAGGACCTATGACGAGAGCACAGGGCAGATTTTTCGACTCGTTTTTAATTTCATGGGAAATAGAAGTGGAAATAATCCAGCCGTCGTAGGAAAAAGCTATGGGAGCTACGGCGCTTATCCAGCCTACTGAGCTGACCGCAGTTTCCGGGGAAGCTGTCATTGCCTGAGGGTTACCGAATAAAAAGCCTGCCGCTGCAAAAAGCACCAGCGGTATAAGCTTTACCACAGTTGAAAGGTTTTGGAACAGCGCTCCGAACTTAGGTGCGGCGCAGTTGTAAAGATATGAAAAGCAGCAGAACACAAGGCCTATTGCCATCTCCGTTGTTATTTTATTTTCTATTCCAAAAAGCATACAGGTATAAACGCCTATTACTCTGGCTACAACCACCAGAAGGGCAGGATAATAAACAAAGGTCTGAAACCAGCCTGCGGCACAGGCTGCGCGGGGAGAAAGAAATTTTTCAGCGTAACCTATAAGTCCTCCGGCAGAGCCTGTTCGCTTAGCAAGCTCCCCAAAGGTGAGCCCTCCGAAAACTATACTTATTGCCCCTAATATGAAAACAACTATTCCTTTTGTAACACTTCCTCCGGCGGCGTAGAGGATATTGTCCGTTTTAAAAAATATACCGGAACCTATGCAGATGCCTACAATCATAGCTACCGCAGTAGGTAGGGAATATTTTTTTGTGCTTTCTTCCATTGAGTTATCACGCCCCTAAATTTATTTTGCGCTTTAAACTCTTAAAGTTTAGCTGCAAAATTCCATGCTCATTATTATGAAGCATCAAAATGAGCCTTCACTAACTTTTAAAAATTAATTTTAACCTCTGTCACTTACAAATATACTTTATTGTATACGATAATATACGCATCCGCAAGAAAAAAATAATTAGGCACCGCAGCTTAGCCAAAGTAGAGTCTTTCTGCAAAAGGGAAATTAAATCCTGTAATAATCACTAATTCGCCGTTTAAAATACTGCCTTACCGCAAGTCCTCGGCTCACTAATGGGCTCAGAAAAAAGTCTTTATCAGATTTTAAGCAAATATCCATATAAAAGGATGCTGCAAAAAGGCTTATTCCTTGACAAATAGCGGTTAAATTTGATATTATATCGTGTAACGTAAAAGTAAAAAACTGTATTACAGCACAGAGACAATTCTCTGTAACCGCAAATGCGGAAAAAACAGGAGAGGATCAACTGTTATGAATACTGAAAATCTTTGTATGAATTGCATGAGGGAAACAGGCGGCGAAAAGCAGTGCCCTTACTGCGGATTCCGTGCCGATTCTCCTCAGATGCTGCCCTATTTGCCCCTTCGCACCGTTGTCGGCGGACGTTATTTAGTAGGCAGACTTCTTGAATTTAACGGCGACGGCGCAACATACATGGGATGGGATTCTAACCAAAACACACCGGTGTGCATAAGAGAGTTTCTTCCTGACGCCATATCTCAGAGAGACGCCGAAACACTGGAGCTTAAAGCTCAGGCAGGCTCCGAAACCGTTTTCAGCGACTGCTACCAGAGCTTTTTGGAGCTTTGGCGCAAGCTTGTGAGAATGAGAGGCCTTACAGCTCTTATCTCCGCTTTTGACATTGTTGAAGATTACGGCACAGCTTACGCTATTTCAGAACATATTGAAGGTATAACTCTCCGTGACTATCTTCTCCAGAGCAAAAATGGATATATTTCCTGGGAACAGGCACGTTCAATGTTTATGCCTGTGCTTTCAACTCTCGGAACACTTCATACAGCCGGAATAATCCACAGAGGTATTTCTCCCTCAACTTTAATAATCGGCAACGATAATAAAGTTCGCATTACCGGCTTCAGCATAGGTCAGGCCAGAACTGCCAGAGGCGATATAACAGCTCAGCTCTTCCCCGGTTACGCTGCAATTGAACAGTATGGTTTTGAAGGCAGACAGGGCCCCTGGACAGATATCTACGCTTTTGCAGCCGTTCTTTACAGAGCTCTTATCGGCAGCACCCCCATTGAGGCTACCTCAAGAGTTACAAATGATAAAATGATGATTCCAGGCAAGTTTGCAGAGCAGATTCCCGCTTATGTCATAAACGCTATTATTAACGCCATGCAGATTCTTCCTGAGGACAGAACCCGCACCGTTGACCAGCTCAGAGGCGAGCTTTCAGCTGCGTCAAGTTTATCCGGCGGATATACCGCAGGCATCCCCTATTCAAAAGAGGAAGAAGCTCCCGAGAAAAAGCAGAAAAAGGGAATGAGCAAGGAAAATAAAAAGATTGCTCTTAAAGCCGGTATTATGAGCGCAGTAGCATGTATTGCCATTGTGGTTGTAGTTGTCCTTATAGCTTTCCGTGATGATATTTTCAAGGGAAACGGCAACGAAGATCTCGTTCCTTCTGGAACTGTCAGCGACCAGCAGATTCAGATACCAAGGTTTGAAGGTCAGTATTATTCCACTGTCCGTGCAACAGCAAGCTGGAACGCTACCTTTGAATTCACCGTAAAAGAGGAATACAGCGACACGGTCACAGAGGGTATGATTATCTCTCAGAACCCTAAACCCGACTCCTCACAAACTCTTCCTTCAAATGGAAAAATTAAAGTCACTCTTGTAGTAAGCAAGGGACTTAAAATGGCAAAGCTTCCAAATGTTGTAAATTCAAAGTATGAAGATGCAGTTAAAGAACTTGAAAAGGAAGGCTTTACAAACGTCTCCAAAGTTTTAAGAGTTAACGACGGAACCCATGAGGCCGGAACAGTTTACTCTATGACTCCCACAGATTTTGAGAAGGAGTATCGCGTAGACGAGAAGATTTTCCTTCAGGTATGGGATGAACCTGCAACTTCATCTGAACCCGCTTCTTCTGAAGCCGCATCCTCCCCCAATACAGATAATGTTCCGGAAAATGCACAGAACGCACAGTAAGTTTTATAACCAGATTTTTAAATTGCCGCTTCGTTAACTGCGTTGCGGCAATTGCTATGAAAGGAGCATGACAGATGTTAACTGTAAGAGATTTTTCCGAAAAAGACCGCAGCAGCTACATTTATATGAGCAAGGATTTTTACAGCGGTGACAGCGCCATTGCCCCTGTTTCAGACGAAAATTTTTCCAAAACTTTCACTGCCGTTTTAAGTGGCAATAAAGGCGTACGAGGATGCATAATAGAAAAGGACGGCGAAACTGCCGGTTACGCTCTTCTGCCATTTTTTTGGAGCTGTGAAGCCGGAGGAACAACTGTAGTTCTCGACGAGCTTTATATCCTCCCTCAGTTCAGAGGTTCAGGCCTTGGCTCACAGTTTATGCAGTGGCTTTTAAAGGAATATGAAAACACACCCAGAATACGCCTCGAAGTATGTCATGCAAATATTCGGGTAAAACATCTTTATGAAAGATACGGCTTTAAAGAGCTGCCATATATTCAGATGACAAAAGATAAAACCCTTTAAGGAGGGACAATATGTTTGTAGATAAAGTTAAAATCAAAATCAAAGCCGGCGACGGCGGAAACGGTGCTGTATCATTCCACCGTGAAAAATATATTGCCTCAGGAGGACCTGACGGCGGCGACGGAGGCAGAGGCGGAAATATCATTTTTGTAGCCGACTCAAACCTCTCAACTCTTGCCGACTTCCGTTATAAGAGAAAATATACGGCTCAGTCGGGACAAAACGGCTCCGCCGGAAGAAGAAACGGCAAAAAAGGTGAAGACCTTATAATCAGAGTTCCCAGAGGCACCGTTATAAGAGAAGCTGAAACCAACACCATCATGGCGGATATGTCCGGCGACGAGCCCTTTATCGCCGCTAAAGGCGGAAGAGGCGGCTGGGGCAACCCCCATTTTGCAACCCCCACCAGGCAGACTCCCCGCTTTGCCAAAAACGGAACTCCCGGAGAAGAATGGGAAGTTGTTCTGGAATTGAAGCTTCTTGCCGATGTGGGACTTATCGGTTTCCCCAACGTTGGCAAATCCACCCTTGTTTCCGTTGTAAGTGCGGCAAAGCCCATAATTGCAGACTATCACTTTACTACAATCACTCCTGTTTTAGGAGTTGTAACTCACCGTGACACCTCCTTCGTAATGGCGGATATTCCCGGCCTTATTGAGGGAGCCAGCGAAGGCATCGGTCTCGGCCATGAATTTTTACGTCACGTTGAGCGCTGCCGTATGCTGGTACACGTTGTAGATGTTTCCGGCAGCGAAGGCAGAGACCCCATTGAGGACTTTGAAATAATAAACCGCGAACTTGCCGACTTTAACAAGGAGCTTTCTCAGCGTCCCCAGATAGTTGCAGGCAATAAAATCGACCTTGCCGAGGATGACGTTAAGGAACGTTTTATCAAATATGTAACCGATAAGGGATATGAGTTTTATCCCATCTGTGCTCCTATTTTAGAGGGCACGACAGAGCTTTTAGACGCAGTGTGCAGAAAGCTCAAAGACTTACCGCCTATCGTCCGCTATGAGAGCAGCGAAATTCCCCTTGAAGCCCTTGAGAGCAAAGCCGGTGAAAACTTTACAATCACCGTACAGGACGGCATCTACTTTGTGGACGCTCCCAAACTTGTTCCCGTGCTTTCGAGAGTTGACCTTGACGACTATGAATCTCTTCAGTATTTCCAGAGAGTTTTAAGGTCATCTGGTATTATAGACGCTCTCCTTGAAAAGGGAATACAGGAAGGCGACACAGTAAGCCTCTATGATATAGAATTTGAATTTGTAAACTGACGGGGTGACAAAGATGGAGACACTTTCAGGAAAATCCTGCGATCCCCTTCAGCTCAGTTCCCTTGCACTTGCCTTTGTAGGCGATACTGTCTACGATCTGCTGGTTAGGGAAACCCTCGTTTCAGACGCAAACAGACCCGTAAACGCTTTGCACAAGCTTGCGGTAGAGCAGGTAAAGGCATCAGCTCAGGCAAATGCCATAAAGGAGATTCTTCCCCTCCTTTCAGAGGAAGAAGAAGCAGTTTTCAAAAGGGCCCGCAATACACGGACTAACCATTTGCCGAAAAACTCCAATCCTGCCGATTATCACTATGCCACCGGCCTTGAAGCCCTTTTCGGTTATCTTTACCTTAAAGGCGAAATTCAGCGGATTCGTGAAATTTTCCGTTTGATAAACAATGGGTAATAGCATATAATATTTTCGGATACCCTTGGCAATTTTGCATTTTCCTTTCCGTTTAAAGCGAATTGATATTTTAAGGCTTTATTCTCATTTAGCGCAGTTATCCCATAAGAAAGTCTTTTCTATGAAAAAATATTTTACGGCGGTGATTCAGCGTGAAAAAGGAAACAAAATTTAAATCTCCCGGACGTGCCAGAGTAAAAGAAATAGTAACTCATATTATTTTTTGCTCTGTTGGCTGTTTTCTTTACTCAGTAGGAGTCAATATGTTTACGGCTCCCAACCAAATAGCTCCCGGAGGGGCAACAGGTCTTGCAATAGTTATAAACTATGTCTTTGACGTTATACCCATCGGTACCGCAAACCTTTTAATCAATATCCCCCTTTTCCTGCTGGCCTGGAAGTTTTTAGGATTAAAATTTATCGTAGGTTCGGCAGGGGTTACGGTTCTTCTTTCGGCAATGCTCGATATAACCGGAACCTTCCTCCCCGCTTATCAGGGAGATGAGCTTCTCGCCTGTCTTTTCGGCGGAGTACTCAACGGCGCAGGGCTTGCACTTATACTTATGAGAGGCTTTACCTCAGGTGGCACGGATATTATGGGAAGACTTTTACGCCTTAAATGGCCCCATGTATCAATGGGTCGTGTTATACTTGCAGCCGATTTAATGGTAATCGCTATTTCCGGTATAGTCTTTAAAAGCATTGAAAGCGTACTCTATGCGATTATAACGGTTTTTGTAAGCTCCAGGGCAATAGACTATATTCTCTATGGTACAGGCAACGGGAAAACCCTTATGGTCTTTACAGAAAAGGCTGACGATATTGCAAAGGCAATTACGGGGCAGACACCAAGAGGCGTTTCTATTCTTCCCGTTAAAGGCGGCTACACCGGCAAAGATAAAAATATGGTTATCTGCGCCGTAAGAAGCAGCGAGGTTTCGAAAATAAACAAAATAATAAATTCCGTTGACCCCAACACATTTACTATTATCAGTGAAGCGGGAGAAATTCTCGGCGAAGGCTTTAAGTCAGCCGACGAAGACAAACAGTAATCTACCTTTTATACTTTGCATATTTGCAAAGGTGTGTATAATGTGATAAAATAAAGAAGTATATTTTTTCAGGAGGATTTTATATGTCGGGACATTCAAAATGGAGTACAATTAAACGTAAAAAAGAAAAAACCGACGGCCAGCGTGCTAAGGTTTTCACTAAAATAGGCAGAGAGATTGCCGTTGCTGTTCGTGAAGGCGGTCCCGATCCGTCATCTAACTCAAAGCTTAAGGACGTAATTGCAAAAGCGAAGGCAAATAACGTCCCCAACGACAATATCGAAAGAATCATCAAAAAGGCATCCGGCGACGGAAACGCTGACAATTATGAGGAGATTGTATATGAAGGATATGGTCCCTCAGGTATAGCTGTTATTGTTGAAGCTCTCACCGATAACCGCAACCGCACCGCCGCAGACGTTCGTCACTATTTCGACAAGTACGGCGGAAACATGGGCCAGACAGGCTGCGTTTCCTTTATGTTCACAAGACAGGGCGTTATCCTTATTGAAAAAGAGGATGTTGACGAAGAGAAGCTTATGGAAGATGCACTTGAGGCTGGCGCTTCCGACTTCCTTACCGACGATGACGTTTACGATATTAGAACAGAGGTTTCCGACTTAGGCGCTGTCAGAGATGCCCTTGAAGCAGCCGGATATACATTCGTTTCAGCTGAGGTTGAATATGTTCCCAGTACATACACAACCCTTACAAACGAGGACGATATAAAGAACATGAGCAAAATGCTCGAGATGTTTGAGGATAACGACGACGTTCAGGCCGTTTGGCACAACTGGGAAAACGAAGAATAATAAATTGAGGCGTTCTTTTGAACGCCTTATTTTTATATGTTTTAAAAGGACTTTTTTACGTTTAGCCATTCTTTAATCAGAAAATATATAAATTTTTATGTTTTATGTCTTTTATTAAATCAGCTCTGAAACATAGGTAAACACAATATATTGTTAAAATCCTATTGACATTTGCTACATATTGTGATATTCTTACATCGAGAAAAGAAGAATCATACTTTTTTATTCAAAGTCCCAACAATGGGACTCTGAGTCAAAAAATATCGAACATTTGTATTGACATTTGATGTTGATGTGGTATAATACAAAATGTAAGTGAGGAACAAATGTTCACTTAATGTTCGTTCAGGAGGTATGCATTATGGCAGCAGGATCCATTTTTACAATATTATTCGCGCTGGTAGCAGGAGGACTTCTCGTTTTCGGATATATGCACGAAGAAAAGGTTATCGACTTTGAGGATAAACTTGCCCATACCATTGCAAAAGCTATTCTTTCGGCACGCAAAAATAGAACTGTCCCCGAGAAAACTGAAGTTGTCCCTCATCAGCAGAAAACTGTTCACGTTCGCAGACGCAAAACGGTAAGCGCAGGCTCCGATTCCGGCAGAGCCGCTTAAACAGACTGCATTTAATAACTAAGCATTTTTGATTATTTGATTTTCACAACTGCAATTTGATATTAACGGAAAAAGGACAGCTTAACGGCTGTTCTTTTTCTATATACTAAAAGTTTTTTATAATTTTAACCTCTTGGTTTCAAAATAAATATTTATCAGTTTGCAAAGTTTTTTCGAAGGTGTTTTAGGTAAAACTTATAAATACAAAACTCGTTGTATTTTTTAATTTAGACAATTTACAGATTATTTATTGACATTTTATCCCCGGTTGTTTATAATCAGTTTGAACGCAAAAGAAAACTGAATTCGACGGAGGTGTTTCTTATGGATTTTATTAAAAAGCTCTTAAAGGTTCTTGCAGTAGTCGCTGCAATCGCAGGTGTAGCCGCAGCCGTTTATTATGCTGTAAATAAGTTTATGGCTAAGAAGAAGGCTATCCCCCACGATGAATATGAAAATTATGTTTCATGCTCCTGCTGTGACGATGAGTTTGTCTCCGAAACAACAGTTGCCTAAAATTTAATTGAGCGAAACGCCGTCTGTGCTTTAAGTACAGGCGGTTTTTGTTTTATAGCAGGCTAAGCCTGGCGCCCATGCCTCCCACCTAATGACAGCAGCGAACAGCTATAATTGCCTGCGGCGGACACGTCCGCTTTCAAGTCGCACACCAAAAAATAGCAGCAAATAGCCATCAACGCCTGCGATTAAGTTCCCGAAAAAGTTAAAGTAAAATATAGCAATAAGAAACCAAAGGGCACCACAAAGCTCACTCCCTGACAATCGCACACGTCGGCAAAGGAAAAGACATGGAAAGTTGTAAAGCGTTTACATTTTTGTTGGTGATAAAGCAAATCCTACAAACTGCCGACGTGAATTGGTGAACGCTTGCTGAGCCAAGCCGACGGCAAGGGAAAAGAATCCGGCAGCAAAAAAGCGTTTGCCGTTTGAGGGTGATAAAATAAAGCTTTCAAACTGCCGTTGGCGAGCGTGTGGGGAAAACTAACCTTGCCCTGATTAGAACTTTCTGTTTTGGCAAGCAAAATGCGTTTTTGCTTCCTTTTGCCGCTATGGGCAAAAGGAAGTGCCCTGCCGCAGCAGCAGGCTGAGCCTGCACGTAATTCGCACACGGACTGACAGCAAAAAACAACTATAAGTGCCTGTGACGAAGGTTTACTATAATTTATATCCCTGCAATAGCAAAAATCCACTTTTTCTGCAAACTGAAAGGACGCAGCAGGCTCAGCCTTCTGCGTCCTTGATTTTGACTTTAAACTTACATTTTGTAAGCGTCCTCGAGACCGGGTAAATGACGTGTATCGAGAACGACCTTGCCCTTGAGCTTATCAAGGTTATTGCGGATTTCTGAATGTCCTACAAGTACAACTACCATATCTACATCATTTAAGAATGCGTCAAGGTCATGGTACTGGTTGGGAACAATATCAGCGGAAATAAAGGAATCGTATACCTTAACACCGGAAGCAAGGTGGCGCTCCATGCACTCAAGCATCTGAAGAGTCGGGCTTTCACGGATATCGTCAACGTCCTCTTTATATGTTAAGCCGTAAAGACCTACACGAGTAACGTCCTTCAAGCCTTTTTCCTTCATGATGTCATTAATTCTTCCGAGAACGAACTCGGGCATTGAATCGTTGATCTTACGAGCTGCAAGAATGATGTTGGCAAGTCCGGGATAGTCGCCTACAAGGAACCAGGGGTCAACTGAAATGCAGTGACCGCCGACACCGGGACCGGGAGACAAAATGTTAACACGGGGATGAAGGTTAGCTATTTTGATAATCTCATAAACATCCATTCCGCCGCTGCGGCAAATCTTTACAAGCTCATTTGCAAAAGCAATGTTGATATCACGGAATGTGTTCTCAACAACCTTTGACATTTCAGCTGTGCGTATATCTGTTACAACAATCTGAGCCTTGCAGAAGCTGCTGTAAATTTCCTTTACCTTTTCGCCTATTCCGGGCTCGTCAGCGCCGATTGTACGGGCGTTGTGTGAAAGCTCATAAAGCATATTTCCGGGAAGAATACGCTCGGGAGCATGTGCAAGGTGGATATCCTCGCCGAGAACACGTCCTTTTTCTGCAATAATGGGACGTACAAACTTATCAATAGTTCCAGGAGAAATTGTTGACTCAACAATTACAATTCCGCCTTTGGGACATACATCCACAACGCTTTTAACAGCATTTACAACATAAGTGGGGTCAATCTTTTTGTTGTCTTTTTCATAAGGTGTCGGCACTGCAACAATATAAGCGTCGGCAGCTACATAATCGTTTGAAAAGACAATACCGTTTTTAAGAGCATCAGCAAAGAGCTGGTCAAGACCTTTTTCTTCAAAGGTAAGCTCTCCGTTCTGCAATTTTTTTGTAAGATCACGGTTATAGTCAACTCCCGTAACCTTTACGTTGTTTGCTGCAAGCGATAAAGCTGTGGGCAAACCGATATATCCGAGTCCTACTACACAAACGTGCATAATGTCACCCTCCGTTTATTTTTGCTTTTTATCTTAATGGCGTGAGAAGAGCGCCAAAAATAAGAACGATACAAGATGAATCTGTCTGCCTATGCGCTTAGGCTCACGAAGCAGACGGAAGAGCCACTCCAAGCCGCATTTCTGCATCCACTGGGGAGCACGGGGAATAGTTCCGCTTACAACGTCGAAAGAACCGCCGACGCCCTGAAAAACCTTTGCACAGACTGTATTCATGTTTTCCACAATCCAGTTTTCCTGACGTGGAGAACCCATTGCAACAAGCACAATATCCGCCTTTGACTCATTTATAGCGTCTACAACGGCCTGCTTGTCCTTCTGGTAACCGTTCATTGTACCGGATATCTGGATATTGGGATAGGTTTCAATAAGCTTTTCTTTAGCTTTTTGAAGAATCTCTTCCTTTGCGCCGTACATGAATATTTTATACCCGTTTTCGTTAGACAATTCACAGAGCATTTTCATGCTGTCAATTCCGGTAACACGGCTTTTTATCTTACCGCCTCTAAGCTTTGAGGCATATACAACACCGACACCGTCGGCAATTTGATATGTAGCGTTATTGAGAAGATTTTTTAAAGCCTCATCTTTACGGGCCTTCAAAATCTTTTCGGGATTTATGGCTACTAAAAAAGCTTTACGCTGCGCCTCAAGGTCTTCTTTAATTGCCGCCTTTATCTGGGGATAATCGGTTACGCAAACCTGAACCCCCAATATAGTTTCTTTCTCCATTACTTAAACCCTTCACTTCCTGTTTTTATGAATCCGCACCTACAAGCTCACCGAAGCTGTGTAAAATGCTTTCTGTATACTCTGAAAGCATATCCGGCTTCTTTTCGGCTTTTTCGAGATGTATCATAGCGTCCGTCAAATCTTCGCAGCCTGTAAGACCGTCGTTATATTTTTCAAGACGCTTCGGAAACAAAAGCTGTAAACCGAGGCACTGAGCCTCACGCAAGGCTATGCCCTGCCCCTCATACCTGGAGGTCATTATAAAGGCATCGGCTTTTTCAAGATAACAGTAGGGGTTTTGCTGATTGCCCAGGAAATACACTTTTTTATCTATTGCGTACTGAGAGCATAAATTATGCAGTTCCTCTTTCAGAGGACCGTCGCCCATAATATAAAGGCGCAAGTCGTCACGAGCCTGACAGGCCTCTTTCATATGCTCAAGCATTTCGTCGTAGCCCTTGACCGGGGCGAGATAGCCCATAGCCATAATATTGACGCAGTTCTCATCCGGGGCAAAATCTATTTTTTCTTCTTTTAATGAAAGTATTTCCTTTACGTTTACAAGGTTTGGTATTACGGTGATTTTTTTATCCTTTATTCCTGTAAGAGTGCGGAAAGCATCTGCCGCACCCTGGGATACTGCGGCAAATTCATCGTAATATTTAAATTTTGACTTAAACTGATTATATAAAACCCTGAACTTTTTGTTGTCGTCATATCTGCGTTCAATGTCGGTGTGTATCCACATAATGCGCTTTTTGGCGTTCGCACAAATTGCACCTACCGCACATTCATTCCAGTAGCTGTTAAAATCAATAGCAACGTCATACTGCTTTTCTCTGCTGACGCTTTTGCCGTACATCTTTTGTACAAGGGAAAAGGGCATAAGCTTATTATAGGAAGGATACGCTTCCATCTCATAGACGTTTACCTGAGAGGGAATTGAACTGCGGAAAAAATTACCTTTGCTGAACAAAAAAAGATCCACTTCATATTCCGTTAAATCAATAAGATTCAAAAGGTTTAAAAGGGATTTCTGAATACCGCCTACCTGTAAATCACTTTGAAACAAAGCGATTTTTTTCATTGGGAACACACCCTCTTCTCGCTAATATATATTACACTGTTTTTACATTAAATTTTAAAAAACCGCACAGCTGTACCTGCCTCCTCTTATTATAACAAAAAACGTCATAGTGTCAATAGAAATGACATTTTGGAAGCCTTTGAGCATGGAAAAAGCCGTGAATAAAACTGGCTGTTCACGGCTTAAATCAAATTGTTTTATTATTTTAGCTTAGGCTGCTCCGCTATTTTTGACATCGGTTCCTCTTCTTCGTTTTTTCTTTGACCGGGAAGAATTTTGAAAATTATAAACACCAGAGCCGAAATTCCCATAAGTATAGGATAATAGAGATTCGGTATTATTTCAACAGGGGTTATAGCTGCAAGGCTTGCCGCCGTAAGAAGCTGGGCTCCGTAGGGAATAATTCCCTGAAAAACAGAGGTGAATATATCGAGAAGTGAAGCCACTGTTTTATTTTTAACGCCGTATTCATCACCTATTTCCTTAGCTATAGGAGCGGCAATGACAATGGCGATTGTATTATTAGCTGTGCAGATATCAACCAGCGAAGCAAGTCCTGCAATGCCAAGCTCCGCTCCCCTTGTGGTACGAACCCTTGAGCGAATGGCATTGAGAATAAACTGTATTCCCCCGTTTTCCTTCACTAAGGATACAACTCCCGCAACAATAAGAGAGATTATGGAAATATCGTACATGGATGTAATTCCGTCACCGAGAATTTTAAACATCTCGAGGAAGGTAAATTTCTGCACGACAAGTATTCCCACAACTGCCGAAGCCACTATACCGCTGCCCAGCACAATAAATACATTTAAACCTATAAGGGCTCCTACAAGAACTATCATATAGGGAAGAATCTGGAAAATATTATAGGACAAGTCTCCCTGAACGCTGTAATTTCCTCCGCTGGCCTTTATAACAAGAAGCACTACGGTTATTATTGCGGCGGGGAGAACTATTAGAAAATTCTGCTTGAATTTATCCTTCATTTCACAGCCCTGAGTACGGCAGGCTGCAATAGTTGTATCTGAAATCATTGAGAGGTTGTCGCCGAACATAGCTCCACAAACAACAGCGCCTACGCAAAGGGCAATAGGCATACCAGTCTTTGCGGAAATACCTACGGCAATAGGGGTAAGGGCGGTAATTGTTCCCACGGAAGTGCCCATAGAAGTGGAAATAAAACAGCCTATTACAAACACACCGAGAACCGCCAGGCCGGAGGGTAAAACGGAAAGTCCGAAATTGACGGTGCTTTCTACGCCTCCCGCAGCCTTTACTATTCCGCTGAAGGCTCCGGCAAAGATGAAAATGAGTATCATGGTAACTACATTTGTATCTCCGGCGCCGCGGGCAAACACCGCCATTTTTTCCTCAAAATTCAGCTTTCTGTTTTGAAGCAGAGCCACGACCAAGGCTATTACAAAGCCTACAATTGCCGGCATACTGTAAAAGTCACCTGAAACAATTCCTATCACCGCAAACAGTACTAAAAATACAGCTATTGGCAGCAGTGCGGCGGGGTTTCCTCGCTCTGGTTTTTTCAGTTTCTTTTTCTTTTCCATTTTCTTCCTCCCTAATAAAAATTTTTTACATAAGTATAGAGTTATATATTACTATAACAGTGTGTTTTTTTCAACAATTTTAGTGTTGTTTCCATTAAAATTAAAATATAAAGTTTATAATTATGTGTAAGACGACAAAAGCATCCGCAGAAAAAATGCGGATGCTTTTTGCGATTAATATTACTTAGCTGTTTTCTGTTTTCGCCCAACATTTAACCTTTTATGCAATATCGTCATTAATATCCTTATCACTTGAAATTACAGCACCGGTATAAGCGTTTATATCGTATTCGTACTCCCATTTATCATAGACAAATTCTACTTCATATTTTACGGCTTTATCGTCATTATCAAGCTTTACCGAAACTTTTTTAGCGTCAGAAGCGGAAATTCCGGCAGCTTTAAAAGCGATTTCCTTTGCTTTATTCTCACCTATAAGAGCCGTGTTTCCTGAGGAAGATGTGCTCTGGGTGGGTTTTACATAATCGTCGTCTGCTTCAGCCTCAAATTTTTTAACTTCTCCGGTTAAAGCGTTGATTTCGTAATCGTACTCTTTACCGTTTGCCTTAAACTCCACGTCATACTCGACTCCGTCTTCATCTGCATCAAGTTTTACACTGATGTCGGAAGCCTGAGCGCTTTCAATACCCGCATGTTTAAG
>CAUDRD010000007.1 GCA_958451705.1 uncultured Oscillospiraceae bacterium | reverse complement strand
CCCCATGAAACCTATTGCGACAGAAAGACAGGCGGCAAAATAGCTATTCATGAGCGCACTGTTGCAGACCTCGAGCATCACTATATGAGACCTCAGGAGAACGCAAACCGCACCGACGTAAGAACCCTTACTCTTACAAACGACAACGGCGAGGGCATCAAGGTGACCGGTATCAGCGCACCTTTCTATTTCAGCGCATGGCATTATACAGTTGAGGAACTCGATAATGCAGAGCATATCCATGAGCTTCCCCATAAGGATATTACAACCCTTAACATTGACCATTTGCAAAGAGGCGTCGGCGGAGATATGCCCGGTGCAGCCTGCCTTCGTGAGCCATATATTATGCATAAGGGCACACATTATAGCTATTCTTTCTCAATTGAGCCTGTAAAATAATTTATGTTTCCCCTCGGTGAATACCCGAGGGGATTTATATTGTACTTTAAATTTTTTGTCAAATGGTGTATAATCACACCGAGGGAAATCTGTAATTCAGATAAAAATACTGGAGGGCGGCAGAGTTGGCAAAAAAATATTTAACAGATGATGAAATTAAAAACCTTGAGCTTGAAATCATGAAAAATTTCCACAATTACTGTGAAAAGCATGGTCTCAGATATTATTTATATGCGGGAACCCTTATAGGAGCCGTAAGGCACAAGGGTTTTATACCGTGGGATGACGATATCGACGTTGTCATGCCGCGTCCCGATTACATCAAACTTCAGAATCTTTTGGAGACGGACCCGGTTTCACCGACCATAAAAATGGTAAACGCCGACAATTATGATTTATATCCGTTCCCTTTCTTAAAGCTTACGGATACCCGTACAAGCGGAATTGCAAAGCTTATGCCTAAGGGCTACCGTATAGGCGTTTGGATTGACGTATTTCCCCTTGACGGACTTCCGGGAGACGAGAAGAAGCGTGACGAACATGTAGCACATTTGCAGAAGAAGATTCGCAAGTTAAAGCGTGCTATGAAGAAGTTTACTTTCAGCAAGAATCCTGTTCGCTTAGCTAAAAATATGGCGGCATTGCTTTATAAACCCTGTAATAAGAAAAAGCTCATTAAAGAGCTTGAAAAAGAGGCGCAGACATATCCCTATGAGGAGTCGCCATATATCGGAGTTATTGCTTTCTGTCAGGGACAAAACAATGTTGTTCCGAAAGCGGGCTTTGAAGATAAGGTGCTTCTTCCCTTTGAAGGTGAAGAGTTCTATGCTCCCGGAACATACGACGCTTATCTTACAAGGCTCTTCGGTGATTATATGACACTTCCTCCCGAGGACAAACGCATTTCCGACCACAGCTACAGTGCTTGGTGGGTAGAGGAATAAAAGTAAAATCATAAAAATTAAAACGCACAGTTAACCGTTTTAAGCGGGTGCTGTGCGTTTTTTGTTTTTATTTAAGATATTTTTCTATGAGTTCTTTATTTTCTTCGCTGAGATTAAGATAATCATCGGGAGCGGAAAGGGTCTCTCTTATTATAAAAGAAAGGGACCATCTGTCGGAGTAATCCTTTGCACTGTCGTCACGGTATGGATTTTCTGAAAGCAAATCGAGAACTTCTCTTATAACGGCTGTATTTCCTGTTTTTACAAGCCTTTTCATAATAAAAACAATACTGTATTTATAGGTGTTAAGCTCTCCGAAAACGATTTTTCTTAAATCGGGATTATCTAAAATTACCGGTATGAGAAAATCCTTTGACTTTTTATGGAGCAGGAACCTCGTTACGCATCTTGCTGCGCTGGCGCTTTTGCCACGCACTGTAAAGTCATCCCGGTGACAGCTTAAAAACTCTTTTACAAATACTAAAGCCTCTTCCGGTGAGGAATAGGTGAGGGAGTCTATGTAGTCGCCGACAGCTCTTTCGTTTTCGGGCAGCGGCATAGTGAGAAAATCAGTTTCCATTATTCAGCTCCCAATTTTTTGACAAGGCTCTTGTAATGCTCGCCCTTTTCCTCAAAGTTTTTGTATCTGTTATAACTGGAAGCAGCAGGTGAGAGAAGGCAGATTTTACCCTTTTCGGTAAACTTATAAGCCGCCTTTACGGCTTCTTCCATATCCTTTGCAATTACAATGTTTTTGTCGCTTCCCATTTCTTTAAGGCTGTTGCCTATGGCGTGGCCTGTTTCGGGAAGGCAAATTATGTTATCTACATTGCTGCCGGAAAGGTCTTTTATAAAGTCGCTGTAATCGAGGCCACGGTCGTTGCCGCCGATTATAAGGCTGCCCACTTTTCTCAGTGCTTCAACGGCACACATAACAGCTTCGGGGATAGTTGCAATTGAATCGTTATAAAAGGTTATATCCTTGTAGGTTCCGACGTTTTCCATGCGGTGTGGAATGCCGTCAAAGGACTCAATACCCATGCGGATATACTTATCCTCAATGCCGATAGCTCTTGCAGCCGTCGCCGCAAGAAGAATGTCAAAGCGGTTGTGGCGTCCCAAAAGGCGGGGATTGCAGGAGACAAGCTCCTTTAAAAATTCGTCGCTTTCTGTTATGGAAGCGCTTACGCCGATTTTCTTTGATTTTATTTCATTTTCGTCAATAAACTCTGAAATTCCCTGGTCGGCATTATAAATAAAAATGTCGTCTTCCTTTTGGTTCCTGACTATGTTGAGCTTTGCGTTTACATATCCCTTAAAGCCGTTGTAGTGGTCAAGGTGTTCGGGATAGACGTTTGTGAGAACGCCGATGTGAGGGGAGGTTCTTGTAAATTCAAGCTGGTGGGAGGAAAGCTCAATAACAGGAATCATTTTTTCTGCTCCGCCAAGGCTTTCGAAAACGGGAATACCGATGTTGCCTATAAGGGCGGTGTTTATTCCGGCAGCTTTAAGGATAAGATAAGTGAGGGTAGAGGTAGTTGTTTTACCCTTTGTGCCGGTAATTCCTATGCATCTGCATCCGCTGAATTTTAAAAACAAATCCGTCTGGCAGGTTACCGTTACGCCGTTTTTAATTTCCACGTCCCTTACAGAAATTCCGGGGCTTTTAATTACCACGTCAAAATCGTTTATTACAGACATATATCCGTCGCCGCAGAAGAGGTTTGCGTTTTTATCTTCAAGGGTAACGGGGAATTTATCTGCAATTGAAATTTCCTTTGTAGGCAGAAATTCCCTTATAAGGCGATATGTGGAACGTCCTTCCCTGCCAAAGCCCAGAATAAGGACTGTTCTCTCTCTTAAATAATCAATTAGAGGCTGAAACATATTTATACATCTCCGTAACGTATTTTTTAAAGTTTTCCGGTACTGCGTTTTCGCTGTTGAATTCACTAAGCATTGATTCTCTTGCGGCAATTTCAGCAGTGTTAAAGTTTTCTGAAAAATACTTTAAGAGAACGGGGAAATCACGGTTTTCCTTTTTATACTTTTCGGCGGTGAGAGAAAGTGCATAGACAATTTCCGAAACCGTGCCCACACATTCAAAGGGCTTAACGGGACTTAAACCTACAAGACCTTTAAAGGTTTCTGTCATATCCTCGGCGTCGAGCATATCTCTGCCGAAAATTCCGGCAAGTCTTTTTGGTTCAATAAATGGGGAAAGGATAGAATAGACAAAAAGGCATTTAGGACAGTTAGCGCACCAAACGTCTGTTTTACTGCCTAAATTGCAGCTTTGGAACACGTCAAAATATTTTTCGCTTTTTGTAAACATCTTAGCTATATGAAGTTCGCTGAAAGGCCTCAAAAGGCTGAAATAATATATTTTGTCCGTAATGTTCCGCTTTACGTAATCTCTGAAATCCTGTTCAAATTCATAGGATTTTGAGTACTGGTGGTTTATTTCAGTGCCGCTTATATTTGCCTCGTTTGCGCTGGATTCGTTTGAGAGAATTATATATTCTCCTCCCGAAAGATAAGCACAGTAAAGAGCTGAAAAAGCCACAACCGCCGAAAATGGAGTATGTCCGTTTAAAAAGCCCTGACGGTTAAGCTCCAAAAGCTCTTTATCTATGGTACGCTTTACGGAAAATATTTTGTCCTCACTGTATCCGGCACAGGCGGCAGAGCGGGACCTTGCTCCGCCGGGGTTAATCATGTAGCAGCGGTTCTGTTTTTTTAAGTTTGAAAGAAGCTCCAAGGTGACGTTGGAATCCTTTCCGCCGCCTACGGGTATTAAATTAAGCCCTGCTGTTTTTATTTCAAAAGGAGTATTTGTTTTCCTTTCGGCACATTCTATTTCCATAAAGGAATCAAAATCGGTTTCGATGGAGTTGCGGTAGAAAAATTCACCAAGACCGTTAAAATAGAGTTTTTTCCACCAGCGCTTATCCTCTTCGCTTAAAGCGCCGCACTGAATTTTGACTTTAGGGCAGCATACGCTTTTCCAGTAGCTTACAAGCTCCACAAGTCCCATGGAAAATATGATTTCATATCCGGCGCCCTCATTCCACGGATTTATAACGTTCATATTCTGTGTATTTACTTTAAGGGTGGGATGAAATTCACACAGACCCTCTATTTTAAAATTGTAGGTAATGTTTACGGCTTTATCTTCTCTTTTGGCAGTAAAGCCCTCATAAATGAAAGTTTTATATTTGCTGCGCAGCTCATTAAAGGTATGGGTTCCCATAGCTGCACACCGCCTTTCTTTTAAAAAGTAAAAATATTTATTCTCTAAAATTTTATCAGAGGATAGCCCCTGAGTCAAGGGAAAGAGTCTGCGCTTATAAAGGCGAAAGGCGTATTTTTAAGGCGATTTTAACAAAATAAGGGGATAGCTTAAATTTACTTGACGTATTTTGTGACGTATTTTATTTATATTCTATTATCTCGTTGCGGAAAAAATAAGAAGATGCTATAATAATCAGTTGTGTAATAAAAGAGTATTAAGTGAAGGTGAAAATTTTGGAGAAAGCAAGAGAAAATCTTAGAAACATTGCTATTATCGCTCACGTTGACCATGGTAAGACAACTTTGGTCGATCAGATGCTCAGACAGAGTGGTATTTTCCGTTCAAACGAGCAGGTTGCAGAGCGTGTTATGGACTCTAACGACCTTGAGCGTGAAAGAGGAATTACAATTCTTTCCAAGAATACTGCAATTCATTACAAGGATACTAAAATCAATATTGTTGACACTCCCGGCCATGCCGATTTCGGCGGCGAGGTTGAGCGTATACTTATGATGGTTGACGGCGTTCTGCTTCTTGTTGACGCTTTTGAGGGATGTATGCCTCAGACCAGATTCGTTCTTAAAAAGGCTTTGGGACTTCATAAAAAAGTTATTGTAGTTGTAAACAAAATCGACCGTCCCGGCGCAAGACCGGCAGAGGTTATAGACGAAGTTCTCGATTTGTTCATCGAGCTTGGTGCAGACGATGATCAGCTTGAGTTTCCCGTTGTCTATGCTTCAGGCCGTGAGGGATATTCCTCCCTTGACCCGGAAGCAAGGTCAGGTGATATGCGTCCTCTTCTCGACGCTATTCTCGAAAACATCGACCCGCCTGTAGGCGATTCCGACGCTCCTTTGCAGATCCGTTTTTCAAGCCTTGACTATGATGATTATGTAGGCAGAATCGGTGTCGGCAGAGTTGAGAGAGGAAGAGTAAAAGAGGGACAGAACGTAGTTCTCTGCCACAGCGACGGAACAAATGAACACGTAAAAATTTCAAAGCTCTATCAGTTTGAAGGACTTAAGAGAGTTGAAGTGCAGAGTGCGGATATCGGCGACCTTATCTGTGTTTCAGGCCTTGCGGATATCAATATCGGCGAAACTGTCTGTGATCCCGACTGCATCGAGCCTCTCCCCTTTATCAAAATAGATGAGCCTACACTTTCAATGAACTTTATAGTAAACAATAGCCCCTTTGCGGGACAGGACGGCAAATACGTCACTTCCCGTAACCTGAGAGACAGGCTCTTTAAAGAGGTTGAGACAAACGTAAGTATGAGAGTTGAGGAGACCGAGTCTACAGATACCTTTAAGGTTTCCGGCAGAGGCGAGCTTCACCTTTCAATACTTATTGAGACAATGCGCCGTGAGGGATATGAATTCCAAGTTTCAAGGCCAAAGGTAATTCTCAAAGAGGAAAACGGCGTAGTTATGGAGCCTATGGAGCTGCTTATAATCGAGGTTCCCGAACAGTATGTGGGCGCTGTTATGGAAAAGCTTGGTTCCCGCAAGGCTGAAATCGAAAATATGGGTACAAGAGAGTCCGGCACATGCCATCTTGAGTTTAAAATTCCCGCAAGAGGACTTATCGGTTACCGTTCGGAGTTTATGACCGATACTAACGGAAATGGTATTCTCAACCAGCTCTTCAGCGGATATGAACCCTACAAGGGAGAAATCAAGACAAGAGAAAGAGGCTCAATTGTCGCTCATGAAACAGGGGAGTCCACAGGCTACGGACTTTTCAATACTCAGGACAGAGGACGTCTCTTTATAGGACCCGGTGTTCCCGTATATGAGGGCATGATAGTAGGCGAATGCTCAAAGAATGAGGACGTTGTATGTAACGTCTGCAAGAAAAAGCAGATGACCAATACCCGTGCAGCAGGCTCTGATGAAGCTCTCCGTCTTGTGCCCCCCACTGTACTGAGCCTGGAGCAGTCAATGGAGTTTATCGGTGACGACGAACTTCTTGAGATTACTCCCCATAATATCAGGCTTCGTAAGAAAATCCTTTCTAAAGAACAGCGCATGAAGCAGCAGTTCAGAAAAAACTAATTTAAGAAAGGCGGCAACTGTTTTGATCATAGATTTTCATACACATGCATTTCCGGACAAGCTTGCGGTCAAAGCTCTGCCGATTTTATCTAAAGCCGCAGGCGGAGTAAAACCCAATCATAACGGAACGGTTTCCTCAATAAAAGAAAAAATAAAAGAACAGGGCTGCGATATGGCGGTAGTGCTCAATATTGCTACAAACCCCCATCAGGAGAAAAGCGTAAACCGCTTTGCAGTAGAAATTAATAAGGATAACATAGTTTCTTTCGGTTCCGTTCATCCTGACAGCCCCAATGCCTTTGAGGAGCTTCAGTTCCTTAAAGAAAGCGGAATTAAGGGCATAAAGCTTCATCCAGACTATCAGCACTTTTTTGTTGATGAGGAGAGACTTTTCCCTCTTTACGAAAAAATAGCTTCTATGGGCTTTATAACGGTGTTTCATGCGGGAATTGATATCGGATATCCCGATCCTGTTCACTGTACCCCTGAGAGGCTTAAAAAGGCTCTCCCGGTTTTCGGCGGAGCTCCTGTAGTGGCGGCTCATATGGGCGGCTGGCTTATGTGGAAGGATGTTTTTAAATATCTGTGCGGTGAAAATCTGTATTTTGATACCTCTTTCTCTTCTTCGAGAATGCCTCCCGACTATGCTGTGGAAATCATTAACGCTCACGGCAGTGATAAGATACTTTTCGGCAGCGATATGCCCTGGGGCAAAACAGAGGACGAAATGAACTTTGTCCGCTCTCTTAAAATCTCCGATGATGATAAGGAGAAAATCCTTTCCGAAAACGCCGTAAAGCTTTTGGGGTTATAATTTTAGGCTTATGAACAAAACAGAAAAAAGCAAAAAAGATATAAAAGCCCCGGTTGTGCCTGATGGAATGGCAGAAGAGAGCGGTCTTGAAGCCGTTCTCGAGAAAGCTGACCGCTTCGGCGAAGATATATCAGGGCACCTGTTTAAAAATTGTTCTGTAGCAGACGAAGAAATTGAGCGTATTTCTTTCGAAAAAACTGTTTTTGAACATTGTAATTTTGAAAACGTGACATTTGAAGGCTGCTCCTTTGATAATGTGATTTTTAAAAATTGCTCTTTTGTAAAGTGCAGTTTTTCCGGCGGAATTTTCTCGCGCTGTGAGTTTTCCGGTTCACGGTCTATGGGCGGAGATTTTACTTCTGCAAGCTTTATTGACTTTACTATTAAAAACAGCAGCTTCCGCTATGCCAATTTTACGTCTTCGAGGTTTGAAAGAGCCTGTATAAAGGATTGTGATATGCGGGGAGCTTTTCTTGCAAGATGTTCTCTAAAAAACACAGTCTTTTCGGAAACCGATTTTACGGAAGGTGAGTTTTTCCAGACTTCACTTTCGGGAATGGATTTAACCTCCTGCAAGATATTCAGTGTGCGTTTTTCCGACGGAGCACCCGAAATTCGAGGGGCTGAGGTTGATATCTATCAGGCGGCGGAATTGGCAAGATTGCTGGGAGTTAAAATTAAAGAATAAAATTTTACAAAACATTATTGAGCCTCGCTTAAAAGCGGGGCTTTTAACATTTTATATAATCTGTATTGATTCTAATGTAATAAAGCAATATTATATTGTCATAAAAATAGACTAAAACATTCCATTAGCGGCTCAAAAGGTGTATAATGTATACAATATGTACATTTTAAACCTTTATCCGTAAGCTGCTGTATTAAGAACAGCTAATTTTTAAGGTTTCGGATGAAAATTTCAGAAAAGTCTGCAAAACATATAAAAGGGAGTGAACAAGTTTGGCAGAAAAAAAGCAAAAGAAAACGAAAAAAACTTTGTTTCCGTATACTGACCGAGAGCTTAGCTGGCTGAGCTTTAATGAAAGAGTTTTAGAGGAAGCTTATGAAAAGGAAAATCCAGTTTTGGAGCGGGCAAAGTTTCTCTCTATCACTGCTTCAAATCTCGACGAGTTCTTTATGGTTCGTGTGGCGGGACTTAAAGAACAGGTGCGTTCAGGTTATAAAAAACCGTCTTTAGCCGATCAGACTCCGGCTCAGCAGTTAAGAGCAATTGAAATAAGAGCCCATGAGTTTTGTACAAAGCAGTATAACTGTCTTACTCATTCAATTATTCCAATGCTCAGACGCAACGGAATATTAATTCTGAAATACGATGATCTTAATGAGGAGCAGCGGGATTATTTGGATAAATATTATGAAAGCACCCTTTTCCCTGTTCTCACGCCTCTTGCAATCGACCAGAGCCGGCCTTTCCCACTTCTCTCAAATAAATCCCTTAACCTTTGCGTAAGGCTTAAAAAGGACGGAGAGAGCCATTTTGCAGTGGTACAGGTTCCGTCTATTCTGCCAAGGTTTCTAAAGCTGCCCGATGCTGAAAACGACAGCTTTATTATGCTGGAGGACGTTATAACTGCAAAGCTGCAAACTCTTTTTGAAATGCATCAGGTAAAGAGTGTAGCACAGTTCAGAATAACGAGAAATTCAGATCTTACCATTGACGAAGAGGCGGACGATCTTCTTATTGAAATACAAAAATCCATTAAGAAGAGAAAAAGAGGCAGACCTGTACGTCTTGAGATAAATTCAGGCTGTGATGAGGCGGTAAAGGAATTTTTGACCGATATGCTGGACGTTAAGGAAGGGGAAATTTACCGCTGCCATGGCCCTCTTGATTTAACGGCATGGATGAAGCTCAGCGGAATTTCAGGGTATGATAATTTGCGTGTTCAGCCATTTACTCCGGCGGTTCCCGCTGATTTTCTCGGCTGCGACGATATTTTTGAAGCTATACGTGAACGTGACAGATTTGTCCATCACCCCTATGAAAGCTTTAACTGTGTAATAGATTTTATAAGGCGTGCCGCAGATGACCCCAATGTTTTGGCGATAAAGCAGACCCTTTACCGAGTAAGCGGTGATTCGCCGGTTATTAAAGCTTTAATGAGAGCTGCTGAAAACGGAAAGCAGGTTACAGTTCTCGTTGAGCTTAAAGCGAGGTTTGATGAAGAAAACAACATCAACTGGGCTAAAAAGCTTGAACATTCAGGATGCCACGTTATCTACGGTTTGTCGGGACTTAAAACCCACTGTAAAATATTGCTTATAGTCCGTAAGGACCCGGACGGCATAAGGCGTTACCTTCATCTCGGAACAGGCAACTATAACGACAATACCGCAAAGCTTTATACAGATATGGGACTTTTTACCTGCCGTGAAGAGTTTGGAGCTGATGCATCCCTGCTGTTCAATCTTCTTACAGGATATTCACGTCCGCCCCAGTATTCGGCTTTTGTAACGGCTCCCGACAATATGCGTGATTTCTTCTACCGCTGCATTGACCGTGAAATAGAAAACGCCGAAAACGGTAAGCCTTCGGGAATCACCATAAAAATCAATTCTCTTCTCGACGGAGAGATTATAAGAAAACTTTACGAGGCTTCCTGTGCAGGAGTTAAAATAGATCTGCTTGTCAGAGGCATATGCTCTCTTATTCCCGGTGTAAAGGATGTAAGCGAAAATATTACCGTTCATTCAATTGTAGGAAGATTCCTCGAGCACAGCCGTATTTTCAGGTTTGAAAACGGGGGAGAGCGGGAGATTTATTTAGGCTCTGCCGACCTTATGCCGAGAAACCTCGACAGACGTGTTGAACTGGTTTTCCCAGTATACGATGAAGGAATACAGGCAAGGCTTAACAAAATACTGGAAGTTATGTTTGCCGATACGGTGAATACAAGAATCCAGAAGAATGATGCCTCCTATGAGCTTATAGACAGAAGGGGCAGAGGCTCAATAAACAGTCAGAACTTGTTCCTTGAATATGCAAAAAAGCGTGAGCTTGATTATGAAGAGGAATAACTAATAAACAAAAGGAGCGGATGTTGAAATGAAAAAGATTGGCGTGCTTACAAGCGGCGGAGATTGTCAGGGACTTAACCCGGCTCTCAGAGGTCTTGCGAAGGCTCTTTATGCGGCTTTCGATGAGGATGTTGAAATTTACGGTTTTGCAGACGGTTACAGAGGCCTTATCGAAAACGACTGGAAGCTTATGAAAAAGGATGACTTTTCGGGAATACTTACAAGAGGCGGCACAATTCTTGGAACCTCACGTCGTCCTTTTAAACTTATGAGAGTTATAGATGAGAGTGGCGTTGATAAGGTTGCCGAAATGAAGAAAAATTATAAAAAACTGGGTCTTGACGCAATAGTTATCCTGGGTGGAAACGGAACCCATAAAACGGCAAACCTGCTCTCCGAAGAGGGGCTCAACGTTGTGACAATGCCTAAAACAATAGATAACGACATCTGGGGCACTGACGAAACCTTTGGCTTCCAAAGCGCCGTTGCCGTTGCAACCAATGTATTGGATTGTATTCACACAACCGCAACTTCTCACGGAAGAGTGTTTATTGTGGAGATAATGGGTCATAAGGTGGGCTGGCTTACCCTTTACGCAGGTATTGCCGGCGGAGCTGATATTATACTTCTTCCGGAAATTCCTTATAATATAAAATCCGTTGTAAAGGCTCTTAAGGCAAGAGAAAAGGCGGGCAAAAATTTCTCAATTATAGCTGTTGCTGAGGGAGCAATTTCTAAAGAGGATGCGGCTCTTCCTAAAAAAGAGCGTAAGGCAAAGCAGGCTGCAAGTCCTTATTCTTCAAAGGGATATGAGCTTGCCGCCGAAATAGAAAGGGAAATGGGCAGAGAGATAAGGGTATGCGTTCCCGGTCACATTCAGCGCGGCGGAGATCCAAACGCATATGACAGAGTGCTTTCCACAAGACTCGGTACAGCTGCGGCAGACCTTATAAAGAAAAAGCAGTTTGGCTATATGGTTGCAGTTAAAGGTGAGAGTATAGTTCCCGTTCCTCTTTCAGAGGTGGCAGGAAAGCTTAAATATGTTCCCACTGACAGCGAGGTTGTAAAATCCGCCCGTGATTTAGGAATAAGCTTCGGCGATTAATCTTAAAAGAATATCCATATAATAAAAACGGACAGCGAAAGCTGTCCGTTTTGTGCTGTTATATTCTTTGTTAGGTAAATTTATTTATCTTTGTGTAAAGAAGAAAAAAGTGCTATTATGGCTGGATATAAAACCGCCGCTACAGGCCATATAATCCAGCTGAACTGCCAGTTAAGGCTAATAAAGCTATATGCCAAATATAAAGCTGTTACAAGCGACCAGTATATTGTAGAGATTTTTGAAGAGGCGCTTTTTTCTCTTTTCTTCTTTTTGGAATATTCGCCCTCCTGTAAGAGTTTGTCGAAGCTTTCCCAGATAATACCATTTCTAACGAGGAAAGTTACGCCTATTCCGATAAGCGCCAGCATGACGGAAACCATGCAAGCTATAAACAGATCGTTTTCGCTTATAATAATTCCGGCAAAAAGCGGTATTAACGACAGCACGCAAAAGCATACGCCTATGGCGATGTTTTTGGTATATGTTTCTCTGTAATCTTCTTTTCGTTCCTTTACCATACCACTTACGCCGTATACTGTTTCAAAAATTTCCTTTTCGAGAAATTCAAATCGAGAGGTTTTGCTTCCGCTTAAAATAAAGAGCACTACAGCAAAAGCAATAAACACAAGCAAATTTATCATTCCTATTCCGGCAGCTACATTTTCCGATATGCCGTAAGCAGAATTTTCGCTCATTACTCCTAAAATTATTAAACAGATAGGGGAGACAATGCACAGAAACACTCCGTAGGCAATTGTCTTTGCCGTTTCTGCCTTTGCTGCAAGGAATTTGTTTGCCTCCTCCATAGATACACGGCGGACATTCGGTTTTTCCTCGGTTTGTATTTTTTCCTCTTTTTCTTCAATATCATCTTTAAGTAAATAATCCGTACTTACCCCAAACAGCTTTGAGAGCTGAATGATTTTTTCGAGATCGGGAACAGACTGAGCGCCTTCCCACTTTGATACCGATTGTCTTGTAACGTTCATCTGTTCTGCAAGCTCTTCTTGAGACCAGCCGCTTTTTTTGCGAAGCTCAATTAACTTATCTGCAAAAATCATAAACACCGCTCCTTTAATTGGATTTTGTTTTAACTGTGAGGTAAGTATACATAAATTTAAGGCTCAATTCTACCAATCGACGCTATGCAATTTGTCAACCGGCAGTTGCAACTGTCGGTTTACATGGATTATAACCTATAAATCATACAATCACAATGGATTTACCATAAAAAATCAGAGAGACAAGCTTTAATTAAGAAGTCTCTCTGACTGATTATTATGAGGGGATAAATTCAACGGAGAAGCAGTGGGAGCGTATGTTATAATCCATTACATAAGTACGGAACTGATTTCCGCTTAAGACTTTGCCTCCCATGGAAATTTTAGATACATATCCTACTCCGACTCCCGTAGAATTGTCGTGGCTTTGTATTTTAAGCCAAGTTGACGGATCTCCCGTAAGTACAACGCCGTAGGAGTCATAGGCTCTTTTTTTCATTTCTGCGGCGGAAATACGCACCTGGGTTTTACAGTTACTCAGTTTAAGGTCCGAGGAGCTGTCAACTGAAACAAGGTATGGATAATTTACCGTTGAGCCCCAAACCGATGCGGAAGAAACTGTATTTCCTCCTGAATAGGCAAAGAAAACTGCATTTATGTATGTTCCGTTGTATGAAACATATTTTCCTTTAACGGCATTTACTGCGTTTATAACTGTCTGTGAGGGAGTGGAAACCGTATACAGTCCGTCGCATGAGCCGCCGTTTCTCATAGCGTATGTATATGCTGCAACGGCCTGGGCTTTCAGTGCCTCCGTATGAAAACTGGAACCCATTTCCCCCTGCACCGCCATTGCAACGGCAAGGCTTGTCTCCACATCTTTGCCTTTTACTTTTAAAGTTTTCGGCATATTGGGGTCATCTACAACTGTGGTTCCCGTGTAATAGTGTTTTAGTATTTTGTCGTAACTCCAGCCCTGCTTTGCATAAGAGTTTGCTCCATACTGGCTCATTCCGACTCCGTGACCGTAGCCGTATACGGTAAATACAAATGTGCCGTCGGAAACAGGCTTAGAAGTAGTGGGTTCCTTTGTCGCAGGGACGGTGGTTTTTTCTGTTGTGGTTTCCTTTACGGTAGATTCTTCATGGGCTTTGGTTTCTTTTGCCGTTGTAGATTCAGTGTCAGCTAAATCATCTTCCATTTCGCTGGGCTGTGTATCGGTGATGTCCTCATACACAGTGTCAGGAATAAGTTCAACTTCGCCGTGGCGGTCATCTGCGGAGTCCTCATAATCCTTTGTAATCTCTGCATTTGAAGGCACAGATTCATCGTTTGCTCTTGCCATAATGTATCCTACACCTAAAGCAAGGCAAAGAATTACAATTACCACAGCCGCACAAATTCCTGCAATCCACGGCCTTTTGTTTTTTGAAGGAGAAACTTTTTCCGTCGTAGCCTTTAAAGGTGTATTTGGAACGGCTTCCTTTGACGAAACGTACTCCTTTAACATTTGGAATGCAGTTTCAGCAGCACGAGTTGTCAGTGATGATACTGGTTCCTGCGGCTTTGCATATATCTTTTTGACTTTTGCATATTCGCTGTCGGCAACGGCGACAATGACGAAAAATCCATTCTCGTCATCACCCGCTACTTTAAAAGCCCGTGTAATACTTGCGCCTATATTTGAGGGTGAACGTTCTGCCGCCTCTTTTGCCAAAAGAGCTCCATAAGTTTTAGGAGAATTATCTCCTCGCTTAAGCTCTGAAGTAAAATAGCTTATTTCTTCATTTTGAGGCAAACGGCTGCAAATTTTTGCTCCTGCTGATGGAACTGAGACGAAAGCTTTTAGTTTTGACTCATTGAGAAGCGCTTGAAGCTCATAGAAAGCTCTTTCCAGCGGATTTTCTGCTCCTTGAGGTTCCTCTTCATCTATGTCTTTGACAAAATATTCATCCTTTTGAGTAATTCCGGCAAGATACCCTTCAAAGGCTTCCATACACTGGGGAGTCCGCTCTTCGTCAAGGGGCAAAAACACTAAATGCAGATTGTTTGCTTTAGCGGCAAAGCCTGAAAACAGGCCGTCAGAGGTAGGAAAAACCACACCGTCAACAGGCATAGAGGAATGGACATCATAATTTTCCGTATTTGGCTCACATAAGCTTGAAATTGCTTCGGATTCTGCACACTTAATAGAGAGTACAGAACATACCATTCTCTTTGCGTTGACAAAAAATTCAGTGTCAACTGCCATAATGACAAGGGCTTCCTCCGCTGAAATTTGCGAAAAGCGGAAGAAAAATTCCCGTGCAGTATTATAGCTTTGACAGTTTTCTTTTTTTAGACCAAATGGTGCGGCAGCGCTGAAAATAATTTTTTCTGCCTGTAAAGAGTCAGACTCTTTTCTTCTCAGACAGAGAAAGTAGGATTTCATAAAGCATCCCTCTCCCTAAAGGCATTGCCCCAAATTAACGCTTTTACCCGTTTAATAGGCTAAGCCTTTTTAATAAGCGGTTTACTGTAAAATATTAAACTGATTATTCAGATACCTCTGATAAATTTTCCGCAGCCGGTGCAGTATTCTCCTCAGTGGTCGGCTCTGTAGGAGGAGTTACCGGGTCTGTAGGAGGTTCGGTGGGTTCTGATTCGGAAGGCTTTTCTTCGGTAGGCTTTTCCGTAGGCTCTGTTCCGCCGCCAGTGCTGGGTTCGGTGGGATGGCTTTCGGTTGGCTTATCTACAGGAGGTTGCTCAGTGGGCTTCTCAGTGGTTCCGGTTCCAGGCTCACCTGGATTAGTACCGGTTTCCGTTCCTGATGTTGCTGAAGTGTCACCGCTCTGAGAGCTGCCGTGAGAAGAATTATTTCCGCCGTATTCGTTGTTGTCGTCTTGGTTGTCAGCGGAATTGCCGTCTTCGGAATCTTTATCATCGTCAGATGAGGAAAATAGAAAGTCCCAAAAGTTTTTGTTATCAAGGGGAGAGTTTTCACTGTCATCGTTTCCTGTATTTAAGTTTCCTGAATTAGAAGAAACGGGAACATCGGTGTGCCTTATGATAATGGCACCTACCGCAATTGAAACACAAAGCACAAGTGCGGTGGCACCGGCGCAAATCGTGCTTACCATAAGCCTTTTGCGTGTGTCTTTCGTAACGGCAGGGGTAATGACGGTT
>CAUDRD010000006.1 GCA_958451705.1 uncultured Oscillospiraceae bacterium | reverse complement strand
TGCCTGAAATCTTATTGGATGTAAGCCTATTAGCCTTCCATTCCCTCAAAGATGCTCTCATCGTAGTAGCAATGCTCATCTTTGTCATGAAGCGGATACCAAACCTGAGCAAAGAAGGGGTTAACCTTTGCAATCTCAGAATAGTTCCAAGGAGCGGGAAGACACTCGGGGCACCAGTGACCGCCACGGAGAACAAGGTTGGGAGTCATCTCAAACTCATGACCGAATGCGCACTTCCACTTAAGAGGCTTGTAAACGCTCTCCATAGTATCGGAGAGGCACTCGCCGCCACGGAAAGCTGCTGCCTTCTTCATATCCTCAATTGTAAGCTCCTCAAAGGGCTTTGTCTCATCATAACCATGGTCAAGATAGGTAACTTCCTCTGAAGGATGAACAATCTTGAATGTATCCCATGTGCCGATGTTCTTCCACTTCTCATAGCTTCCGTAGTAAGCTGTGATTCTGGGAGTGATGTTGTTCTTAATCCATGTCATTGTACCATACTTAGCCTTGTTTGCCATGGGCTCCATGCCGAGCTTCTTAATAAGAGCAGGAGGAATGATCTTAGCAAGTTTATAGTATGAAGGTACAGTCTTTGAAAGCTGCTCGAAATACTTATCAACAGGGATGTTAGCTCTGAAGTGGAGATAATTCTCAAGAACGTCAGAGTCAGCATACCACTGGCCATGGAAGTTCTGAAGAGTGAACCAGTTGCAGTCGAAAATCTTCTTGGGAGAAGAAAGACCGATTGCCTTAAGAAGATACTCTTCAAACTCATAGTTTGTAATTCTGTATGAAGCACCACTACCGATGTTGTAGAATCTTCTCCAGAACTCTTCGGGAACATCGTCACCGCAGACGTTTACAAGAAGACGTCCTGAATCCTCAACTGTTGCCCACTCAAGAACGCCGTTGATCGGAACGTGGAACATAATGGGGTCATAGTTCTTAAGAATTGCAGGATAAAGGATACCGGACTGACGAAGTGATACCCAGTGCTTAAGTCCTGACTCAGCTACAATGCTCTCAGCAATTGTCTTACTGATTGCGTAGTGGTCATAAACGCTGATGTTGATGGGGTCACCTGTTCTTGCCCAGTGGATGGGAGGATTACGGTCACCTGTCTGAGCAACTGTTCCTATGTAAACAAGCTTGATAGCATCAGGATCGGGCTGAGCCTTAATTGCTGCAACAATGTTCTTAACAGCAGTTGTGTTAGTCTTCATTGTGCGCTTGGGATAATAGTCAGCAGCAGGAGAAACCATTCCGCCAACATGGAGAACGTAATCAGCGCCGGTTACGCACTTGAGAACATCCTCGTAATTCATGAGGTCGCCCCAAACAAGCTTAACACTCGGGTCGTTCTCATACTCTTTAAACTTTTCTCTGTTTTTTTCACTTCCGCGGTTTAAGAGAACGATGTCATAGAGATCTCTCTTTGCATAGAGCTCTTTAAAACCTTGAAAGCCCATGGTTCCTGAAGAACCTGTAAGAAATACAACTTTTTTAGCCAAGGTATTCCCTCCAATTCATTTTTTTCCACATAATCTTAGCATAATTGCCCATAAAATGCAACTAAAGCAATTTAAAATCAAGAAAAATTTAATAATTTAATTAATGATAGTTCAAATTTGTAAAAAACAACTTTTTTTGCTAAAAAAAGATTAAAAAGTCGAAAAAATTACTGTTTAACAAACTGTACAAAGCGGCCGTTTAGAAAAACGACCGCTTAAAAATGATATAAAATTAACCAAGCTTAGCTGCAAAGCTTCTCTTTATTGCATTTGCGTTAAAGGGAGCGGCCGCTATTTCACCGGAAGGAAGCTCAGAAATTTCGCCGCAATCGGAAGGTACAAGTACGGGACTTGCAGAAACAGGCCAGTAGATGCTGTGTTTTCCGCAGCATGCACATTTAGAAGCGCCTGCAAAGCCTTCAACGTTCTTACAGATATCATTAAATACTTGGAAGTCATTCTCAAATGCAAAGCCCTTGGCATCCCCTGCAAGCTTGCGGACAATAGCAATATTATCAGCGCCGCAGAGAGGTTCAATAGCCTTATTGACCTTATTGAGCTTTCTGTCAGCTGATACAAATGTACCGCTGCTTTCAGCAAAGGTTGAAGCCGGCAGAACGACGTCTGCTTTTTCGGCAGAAGCACTCATAAGAACTTCCTGAACCGCAAGGAACTCAGGCTTATTGACCGAATCGGGCATTACTTCGCCGAATACTACCATTGCCTTAACCTTTGATGCATCAATATCGCTGTAAGGTTTAACTCCAAGAATATCAAGTCCCTGAGAGTTTGCGCCCATCTTAAGCTGGATAAGTCCGTTATGCGCCTTACCAATATGACCGCTCTTCTTTGCAAGAAGGGCTGCCGCCTTTGCACAGTCATAGGATACCATGTTGGGCTGAATAACTATCATAGCGTTCTTAGCGTTCATATAAAGCTCCGCAAACTCTTTAACGTCTGCATCACCTGCGTCCTCACCTGCTATTACTTTATAAGCATCCGTAAGGAAGGTAACACTGTTTGTGGAATACTTTCTAAATGCCCACTCATCTGCCTGTGTATCTTTATTGCCGATTACAACAAGCTTTGCTCCGCCTTCAACAGCCTTCTTTATCTTCATACCGGCAATAAGGCCAGCTCCGATAACATCTGCTCCGATAAGAACAATAAGATTTGTCTTCTGAAGCTCATCAAGGGTATTGTAAGAAGCGTTTACGCCGAGAACATCTTTAACTCCGCTCTTAACAGCTGCAAATGAGAATACGTTATCAGTACCGAGAACCTCGTTTGCATACTTTTTGATCATATAAGCTTCCTCAAGAGTATATCTCTCGGAAACGGAAACTGCTATTTCATCAGAAGAATATTTTGCGAGAGCGTCCTTGACAGCCTGAACAGCTTCGTCGAGAGCTGTCTTTTCGAGAACGCCGTTCTTTCTTACCAATGCGCTCTTGATTCTCTTATCAGACTGTGTTTCGCCGTATCCGAAACGTCCGCCGCCGCAGAGAAGTCCATCGTCACCTGCGGGAATAGCTCTAAAGAGTGTGTTGCCCTTTGAGGTAAGGTCTATCTGACATCCCACTGAGCAGAAAGAACAGGTTGTTCTTGTAACTTCCTCAGCAACAGGAACTGATTTTGCAACAGGAAGAATTTCACGAAGGGCTCCTGTGGGACAAAGGTTTACGCACTGACCGCATGATATGCAGTCGCTCTTTTCGAGAGGCACGTTAAAGGCAGGAGCGACAACTGTATCAAATCCTCTGCCTACAAGGCCGAGAGCTGTTCTGCCCATAACCTCATCACAGACTCTTACGCAAAGTCCGCAGAGAATACATTTATCCTCGTTGCGCTCAATAAAGGGATGAGTCTGTGCGTGCTTACGAATATGCTTTTCACCTACAAAGCGCTGAGGTTCAACGTCATATTCGTTTGCATATTTTACAAGCTTACACTCGTGAACGTCGTGGCATCCGCACTCAAGGCATCTTGAAGCCTCCTGCTTTGCCATCTCTTCAGTGTAGCCCTTTACGATTTCTTCAAAATTATTTTTGCGCTCATCGGGAGAAAGATGAGGCATCTGAGGTCTGTGCATCTTCTTTCTGTCTGCAAACTCCTCAGCGGTTACGGTACGCTCTACATAGAAGGGTTTCTTATACTCAATATCAACGCCGCAAAGATATGCGCTGATAACTGTTGAAGCCTTCTGAGCCTCACCGATTGCCTCAATTGCAATGCTTGCGCCTTTATTGGTTGCGTCACCGGCTGCAAAGACACCTTCCATAGAGGTTCTAAATGTCTTTTCGTCTGCGGCAATTGTGCCTTTTCTTGTAAGCTCAAGGTCTTCAAAGCCCTTAGCGTTGATTCCCTGACCGATAGCCATAATAACGGTATCAACGTCAAGCTCCTCATATGCGCCCTCAATGGGCATGGGTCTTCTGCGTCCGCCGGCATCAGGCTCACCAAGCTCCATTTTCTGAAGTTTAATCTTGCTTACTTTGCCGTCTTCGCCGATTATCTCAACGGGATTTGTAAGGAATTTGAAGATTGCTCCCTCTTCCTGTGCCTCTGTGATTTCGATATCCTCAGCAGGCATTTCATCCCTTGTACGTCTGTAAATTACGTATACTTCCTCTGCCCCGAGACGTACCGCTGTACGGCAGGCATCCATTGCTGTATTACCGCCGCCGACAACTGCTACCTTTTTGCCTATATCAGCAGGCTGACCGAGAATAACGTCACGAAGGAAGTCGATTCCGCCAAGAACACCTTCAATATCTTCGCCCTTAACGCCCATGAAGCTTGCGCTCCATGCGCCGATTGTAACGAGCACTGCGTCGTATTCGGCTCTGATTGAAGCAAAAGTGCCGTCCTTACCGATTTCAAAGTTGTTTACAAGCTTAACGCCCATATCCTCAATTGACTTAACTTCAAGGTCAAGAACCTCTTTGGGAAGTCTGTACTGAGGAATACCATAGCGGAGCATACCGCCCATCTTAGGCATTTTATCAAACACTGTTACAGCGTGTCCATTTACTGTAAGGAAATATGCAGCTGTAAGTCCGGCAGGGCCGCCGCCGATTACAGCAACTTTCTTTCCTGTTGAAGGAGCTATCTCAGGCATATATTTATCGTCTGATTTAAGGTCCTTATCAGCTACAAAGCTCTTAAGCCATGCAATTGAAATAGGCTCTTCAACAAGCTGTCTGCGGCAAGCTGTCTCACAGGGGTGAGGACAGATACGGCCGATTGATGCGGGAAGAGGAAGCTTTTCTTTAATAAGCTTTACCGCCTCTTTATACTCACCGTTACCGATAAGTCCCACATAGCCCTGACAGTCTGTACCGGCAGGACATGCAAGTGAACATGGTCCCATGCAGTCGCCGTCATGGTCTGTTATAAGAAGTTCGAGAGCAACCTTTCTTGATCCCTTAACTCTTTCTGTGTTTGTATGGATAACCATTCCGTCGCTGACCTTTGAAGAGCAGGCTCTGAGAAGCTTAGGTGTTCCCTCAGCCTCAACTGTACAAAGGCCGCAGGCTCCGTAAAGAGCGACTCTCTTGTCGTAGCAAAGGGTAGGAATTTTTACCCCTGCCGCTTCGGCAGCTTCAAGAATTGTGCTGCCGGCAGGTACGGATACTTCATATCCGTCTATATTAACTGTGACAAATGACATTTGCTTCTCCTCCTTTAATCAACGTCAACTGCGCCGAAGCGGCAAACGCTCTTACACTGTCCACACTTGATACATACCTCGGGGTCAATCTTGTGGGCTGATTTAAGCTCACCGGAAATAGCTCCAACGGGGCACTTCTTAGCGCAGAGTGTGCAGCCTTTACATTTATCGGCATCAATTGAATATGTGAGAAGAGAAACGCACTCGTGTGAGGGACATTTTTTCTCTTCGATATGTGCTTCGTATTCGCTGCGGAAATACTTGATTGCAGTAAGAACGGGGTTGGGAGCAGTTTGTCCGAGACCGCAGAGAGCGCCGTCCTTGATGCTGTAGCAAAGCTCCTCAAGAAGCTCTACATCGCCCTGCTTACCTTCGCCGTTGACTATTCTTGTGAGAATTTCAAGCATTCTCTTTGTACCGAGACGACAGTGAACGCACTTTCCACAGGACTCTTTGGCAGTGAAGTCAAGGAAGAATTTAGCCATACCTACCATGCAGGTGCTCTCATCCATAACAACCATTCCGCCTGAGCCCATGATTGCGCCTGTTGCGGCAAGCTCTCGGTAGTCGATAACGGTATCGAGAAGTGATGCGGGAATACATCCGCCGGAAGGTCCGCCCATCTGGACTGCCTTAAACTCTTTACCGTCACGGATTCCTCCGCCGATATCAAAAATTACATCACGGAGAGTTTTACCCATGGGGATTTCAACAAGTCCGCCTCTTTTAATTTTACCTGTAAGAGCGAAAACCTTTGTACCCTTGCTGCCAGGAGTTCCCATGGCTGCAAAAGCGCTGCCTCCGTTAATTATAATCCAGGCAACGTTTGCAAAGGTTTCAACGTTGTTGATATTTGAAGGCTTGTGCCAATATCCGCTTTCTGCCGGGAAAGGAGGCTTAAGTCTGGGCATACCTCTCTGTCCCTCAAGGGACTCAATAAGAGCTGTCTCCTCACCACAGACAAATGCACCGGCACCTGCCTTGATTCTCATATCGCAGGAGAAGCCTGTACCGAGAATATTTTCACCGAGATAGCCTTTCTCCCTTGCCTGTTTCATAGCGTTCTCAAGACGCTTAATTGCAAGAGGATACTCTGCACGAACGTATACAACCGCTTCGCTTGCACCGATTGCGTAAGCTGCAATAAGCATACCTTCAATAAGATTGTGGGGATCACCTTCGATAACGGCTCTGTCCATAAATGCACCGGGGTCGCCTTCGTCGGCGTTGCAGATAAGATATTTCCTATCTCCCTTTGAATTTCTTGCAGCGTTCCATTTGAACCATGTGGGGAAACCTGCGCCGCCACGTCCTGCAAGACCGGAAACCTTGATTTCCTCAATAACCTCTTCGGGAGTCATCTCGCATACAACTTTTTTAAGTCCCTGATAGCCATCATCACCAATATAATCGTCGATGTCTTCGGGATTTATAACGCCGCAGTGACGAAGGGCAATTCTTGTCTGCTTATCAAGGAATGCTTTATCGTCATCGGTAATAGCAATATCTGCAACAGCGGAAAAATCGCCTGATTCGGCGGCATCAACAAGAGCCTCAGCCTTTGAAGCGTCAACCTTTACAAAACGGTGAAGCTCTCCGTTATTATCATAAATATCAACGATAGGCTCCAGGTAGCACATACCAATGCAGCCCGTTATTGTAAGGTTTGCAGAGCTGTTTTTAGCTTTAATAGCGTTTTCAAGAGCCTCGTAAACTTTACCGGCTCCCGCTGCAATACCGCAGCTTCCCTGTCCTACAACTATTTTCATTCCTCTTCCCCCTTCGCTTTAAGCTCGGCAAGAATCTTCTTTACCTTTTCAGGCGTAAGAGTGCCATATGTTTCGTCGTTTATCATCATTACCGGAGAAAGGCTGCAGCAGCCGAGACAGGCAACGTTCTTAAGAGTGAAAAGTCCGTCCTTTGTGGTTTCACCGTCTTTAATGCCAAGCTCCTGTTCAATGGTCTGGGCAATACGCTCAGAACCGTTAACATGGCATGCGGTTCCCTGACAAAGCATAATAAGATATTTGCCCACCGGTTCAAATCTGAACTGGGCATAGAAAGTTGCTACGCCTACAATCTTTGCAGGCTTGATTTTAGTTTCTTTCGAAATGAGCATGATTATCTCAGCCGGGAGATAATCGTAGATGTCCTGAGTCTTTTGCAGAATTGTAATAAGACTACCAGGCACCTCCTTGTAATGATCCAGGACAGCTTGAAGCTGCTGCATCTTTACATCGTTTGTTCCGTTGCAGTTACAAGGCATCCGAAAAAACCTCCTTATCCTTTTTAATAAAACTCGTACGTAGTAATTATTATACAATATAGCGTTTTTTACTTCAAGGAAAATCGTCTAAAACAACTTGACAATATTTTATAAAATAAAATTGCTTATTATGGAATTGTTAAAAAGACAAAAAAACAGCGCAGGATAAGGGAGCTATATATCCTGCGCCGCTGAAAACTTATTGATTTTTGTTATCCGCCATATGTATATGTTGGGCTGTAATCTTCAGTTACTTCTTTAGCACTTCCACTGTAAACAGTAACAACAGCCTTTACACGATATGTTCCCTTTGAAGGAAGTGCATAATTGTAAGCCTTAATCTCAGCATAATCTCCGGGAGCAAGGGTATGCCATTCATAATCGGTATTTGTCCACCATAAAAGAACTTTCTTTTGAAGATATACGTCTATACCGGTCTTTGTTGCGATTCCCTCTTTACCATAAGCGTATGCAAAACAATTAACCTCTCCATCACCGACATATCGAATCCAACACTCTGTACGTTCTGTATACTGCATAAAAGGCTGTATTTCGTCTACGTTATCGTCATCAAGATTTGCCGCAAAAGCAATTGTATTAAAAGACATAAACATAACGAGACACATTACAACACAAATAACTTTTTTAGCCATTTTTCTCCCTCTTTCACTTTTGTTAAATAACTTACAACTCCCTAATAATAATAACGTTTAATAATTCTAAAATGTGACAAATTTACTACAAAATATTTTTATAGCTGCAGCTGCATTAATAATATAAAAAATCATGTAAAATGAACTAACATCTTACATGATTTTTTCAATAGATATTTGATTTATATAAACTAATATTTTAATGTCTAATATTCAACAGTTAAAGCGATTTGAATTATTTCATCTTTCGGCAGATCCGATTCAATAAGATAGTAAGACGAGCCTTTCTGCCAAAAAAGACAATGTTGATTTTTTTCAAAATATAATGCACTTGACCCTAATTCTTCAACTTTTTCAATTTCACAATTTTCTGTATCTAATCGCAGCGAACCGCCGCCACTCGCTCTACCTTGAAAAATTTGAATGTAGTTGCCACTGTCATTTTTATAGGTTTTACGGAAAAAGTCTATACTGTAATTATACCCGGTTCTTTCAAATTCAGACGGAACCGTAAAATGTGACTCTACAAAGGCGCAATTGGGATCAAAAGTAGGATCATCACTGAAATAGATAATGGTAGAAACATAATTATCTTTCCTCAACAATTCGAAAAAAGTTTCCCTCAAAGCGGTTACACCAAACAAAGCAATCACAACAAACATTACAGAAGCGACCAGTAAGGAAGTTACTCTTTTGAATGTTGTAGAAAAATGCAAAACTTTTGCCCCTTCGGTATCTTCTTTTTCGCAATTAAATAACTTCTGCATTTTTAATTCAAACGCATCTGAAAAGGTTATATGCTCAAGATCTTTTTCGTCAGGGAGAGAATCCAGCCACTTTTCCTGATATATTTTGAGAGCGTTTGTCAATTTTTCTTCGTACTTTAAGTCACAATACATTAAAATCTCCTTCTTCCCCCAGTAACAATGCCAGTTTTTCTTTTGCTCGCTGCATTCTTTTTCGTACTGTAGCCGGATTTATACCAAGAAGCTCTCCTATCTCGGCATCCTTATACTGGTGTACATACTTCAAAACGAGTACATCTCTGTAAATTTCGGGGAGTTTTCCTATTACATCTGCTATAGTCTGCGTATCTATACTGTCAAAATCAGGCGGGTCAATCACAATTTCCTGCTCGTTATCTTCAATATTAACTGTTGCTTCCCTTTTACGCTTTGCGTACATATCTTTAGATACGCTTTCAGTAACTATAACGATGAAGCTTTTAGTTTTGTGACAATTTACATCATCTATTCTATCTAAATATTTTATTAGTTTTAAAAAAGCGTTATGCACAGCATCTTCCGCCAGGGAATCGTCACGAAGAATATTATAGGCAACATACTTCATAAGCTTGCCATACTTTTTATAAATCTCTTCAAATTTTGTACGTTCCTCTTGCGTGTCCAGCGCACTTAGATAGAAAAGCAGCATTCTTTTAATCTCCCTAAATATTTTCACACCATATCGCTAAAATGTGCTCTTTTTCGCTTTATACCGTTATAGTATAAAACAACTAAAGCATTTTCTCAACCGAAATCTTTTTTGTAAATACAATTAATTTTAAAATATGATCGCTGAAATAAGTAAATTGCACCTAAAGATTTATCTTAAAATAATAAATTGTCGTCATATTCTAAAGGTGATCAATATATGTTAACTTTAAAAATCGTAAAGTGAAAAGACCTATCTGCAAAACAGACAGGTCCTATTAGCAAAACCAAATTTAATGTCAGCGCCTGATTCGAAACGTTTTAGGCGCCAGCCTGTAAGCTATTGCAAAAGAAACACATACATATATTAGACTGAAAGCGCAAACGCTTATTCCGAAAATTATGACAGGAATTTCTTTATCCATTACATAATAACACACAAAATAAGTTATTGCGTTAACAATTGCATAAGCAGCATTTTTCATCTCCATATTTTCGTTATATGGCTGCATGAGATAATAGAGCACCATTGTATGAACGGAGAAGAAAAGAGACATCGCTATTATTGTAAAAAATATAAGCGGATAAAGAAATGTTTTTTTAGTTCCGCCGCTGAGGTAAAGCAGCAGCGGCAAACCTACCGCTATTACAGAAGCCGGCATCAAATTTACAAGCACAATATATTTCAGCCTTTGTATAAACAAACTTAAAATTGCCACAGGCTGACGATAAAAGCGGTATAAAAGCATACTGTGGTCACAGTTTACGAACATAGCCTGAGTCATTGTACGTCCTCTGTTTATAAAGTACATTACAATAAGAAACAGGGAAAGCTTATTTAAAATAAATTTGTTAATTTCTATGTTTGAATCCGGAATAAATAGGCAGACCCAAATGAAAACAGCAAGAATAACCAATAAAACAATAGTAATTTTCTTTGCGGACTTAGTAAGTATTTTTGAGTGACGCTTCATAAATATTTCGTTGAAATATTTATAGCCAGTTTTGTTGCTGGTAATATTTACATCGGTATCAATTTTCCCGTTGAACATACTCTGGGTTCTCTGTGTCTCAACACTTTTATTCATGGCAAGATTTTGAGGGTTGAGAACAAAACGCTGTATCGTTCTGTAATCTTTAAATTTAATTATATAAGAAAAAGCAAACACAGCTCCGACTACAAGCAGAAGAGTTACTATAACAATAACCTTACCGGAAACAGAACGTGAGAAATAAGCCGGAATATACGCCGCAGCAATAAACACAGCGTCAACAGCTAATACAGCAGAATACGGGAATCCTTCATGCTTTAAATTAGTTATGTGCTGCGAATCATACATAAGAGAAAGACTGCCGAAAACAGCTTTTACTGCACATACTGTAAATGGAATTACAAGGCAATAAAAGATATTTATACCGCAGAAAAAACCAAAAGCAGCGGTAACGGCTAAAAATCCAACAAAGGTTTTTATAATATAATAAATATAATTTGAGACGGTGTAGTCTCTCGCATCAAGACGCATTATAAACATTGCGTAATATTTATCACGGGACGGGTCAAAAAGTCCTGTATTGGTAATACCACCCGCAAGAGTAAGAAAAAAGAGAATGTTTAAAAAGGCACTTTCGGGATTATCCATCAGGCTTGCAGGCAAGTAAACCATTAAACCTATGTAAATGACTTTACCGAAAAATATCATCAAGAACTGCCAAATTGCACTTATAATCGCCGCAAAGGTTTTAAGTCCTTTGCTTGAATAAAGGCTGTCAGGGAGAAGATGTTTGACAAGAGGTATTGATTTTAAAGAATATATTACAGTGTTTACTTTATAAGCATTGGCCAGGCGAAAAGAATGAGCAAAAGTTTTAATCATCCCCGTCACCTCTCAGAGCAGCGATAATTTTATCTTTAAACTCTTCATTATCAAGATGCTCTTTTGCTATTCCCTCAAGAACACCATCGTTTAAAATAACTATTTCATCACACAAATCCAGTGCAAGCTCCAAAATGTGGGTAGAAAAAATTATTATATGTTCTTCTTTTAAGCTGCGTAAAACCTGCTTCATCTCATCTGCAACAACAACATCAAAGGATGTAAGAGGTTCGTCAAGGAGCAGAATTGCCGGATCCGCAATGAAATTTACAAGCATTTGCATCTTGTTTTTCATACCGTGGGAATAATCCTTCATCAGCTTGTTGCGGTCTTCGGGGGCAATTTTCATAAGATCAAAATATTTATCCATCTCCTGAGGATTGGATTTTTCAGGCTTGTTTATATCAAGAAAGAACTTTAAAAACTCCCCTGCCGTTAAAAATTCCGGAACAATAGGTGTAGAGAGCACATAGCCAATATCGGCAGAATTTATATCTCTTTCCTTTCCGTTTTCTTAAACGGTTATTTTGCCGCTGTCGGCTTTTATATCTTCGCTTATGCAGTTAAACAGAGTTGTTTTTCCCGCACCGTTTCGTCCGAGAAGCCCGTAAATTTTACCTTTTTCAAATGAAAAGTTGACTCCTTTAAGTACTTCCTTTTCTGAAAAATTTTTCTTTACATCGTTTAGTATAAGATGCATTGTTTACCTCCGTAGTAGCATTTTGCAGCATTTTGCAAATTGTTATGATGCTATTTTACCATAAAATCCGACAAATTCAACAATTTTTATATATTTACCTCCTTGAAATATCGAACTTTTGCAATTTATAAATTTGCACCACAGAAATTTGAATTTAAAGACCGTTTTTTTCAAAGTTTTTCATGTCCTCAAAAGAGATACTGCTACAACAATTGGTACAGTAAAAGTAAATTTTTCTGAGTTCTATATCTCCTGTCAGATTAGAAAAGTCATGATTTTTTGCTTCAGGTGATTTTGCATTTACATATTTACTGGTATATCTCACCTGTACTCTGCCGCCGCATTCAGGACACTTATGCTTTTTTAAACGTATGTAGAAGGAACCGGCATTCTCAGTATATTTAATCGGTTTTTTCGCTGATGTTTTCTTGTTACATCTCATACACATTAAAACTCCTTATAAATTAATGCTGATGTTTATGGATAAAGACTGCTACGCAAATAAAGGAAGTTATTTAATCTCATAGGTAAAGTCATAGCTTCCCCACTGGGATGTGTAATATCTGCGTGACTTTATCTGCACTGTATCATCGTAAACATATATCTGCACACCGAGACCGGAATCGTTTTCATCAAAGTTGTCACTTTCGTCTGTGCAACGAGGCAGATTTATGCTGTATGAATCCTCATCTAAATTTTCAAAGGTCATCTTTGTTGTATGTGTATGTCCGCTCAGATAAAAAACATTGCTGTGCTCTGTAAGTATTCTTTCAAGTTCTGCTGCATTCTCCTCACTGTCAAGGTAATTGTAAGGATGATGGTTAAACACAAATACCGGACGTCCGGTTCCTTTGTTTAAGTCTAAAACACTGTCAAGCCAGTTGAGCTGCTCCTGGGAAATAAAGCTTGTATTTATATTATCTTCCTCAGAGCCAAGGAAAATAAAATAATAGCCCTTTACTTCTCTGTAATAATAAGGCTTATCCGTTATGTTTTCACCGGTAAAATCGTTATAGTAGCTCCAAAAGCGTTCCGACAGCTTATCATATTCATTTATTCCGTTGCCTGTATCATGGTTCCCCATAACTGTATAAATTTTTTCGGCAGGTTTAATTTGATTTATAAAGCCATGAAAAAACAGATTTTCTATTATCTGGCCATTCATAGTATCATCACCGAGAAAAACGACAGCGTCACTTTTGACGTTATTTTTAATATCCGCAAGTATTTTTGAAAACATTTTGAAGGTGTTTCCGTTATTTCCCTCCATATGCACATCGGAGAGAACTGTAAAATTCAGATTGTAGTTTTCTACATTCTGAACTTCGGCTCCGCTTCCGCCGAAAAATATACCGGTCCAAAGTAAAACAAAAAATGACATGACAGCCGACACTGCTTTTCTTAAAAGGCTCACGATAAACATAAGTTTTCCCTCCTAAAAAAATAATTGTCCGACACTATTTTAGCAATAAAATATCGGACAATCAATTGAAAAACTATTCAAATTAACTAATTTTATTTTGTAAATATGCACAATACTGTTTATGTTTTACCTTTTTTTAGTCTTATTAAGAAAAAGCTACTTAATAAATAAAATCAGATTTATATTATTTAACGGCTTTAATAAACGTGGATCCGTTTATTGAATCAATGACAGCTGCGTTTTTAAACCCTGCAAAGTTCAGCGCATCTATTTCATGTTCGGCAGTAAGTGGAATATCGAAATGGACAAAGCTTTCCTCCCTTTCAGGACATTTTTGACGCTTTCTAAGATATTCGGAAAAAAGTATTTGCTCCTCTTCTTCACAGCAGGCTATGTAATCACATTCCATAAAAGCTCCGCCGTCTTTTAAAGCATTATAAATTTTTCCGTAAAGCTCTTTTTTCTGATTTAAAGTAAAATGATGCAGACTTTCAAAGGAAATTGCAAGGTCATAAATCTCTTTCCCGAAATCTACAGTAAAATAATCGCCGCAGATAATATTGATGTTTTTATCGCCGTGTTTTTCCTTTAACTTTTCAAGCATATCAGAGCACAAGTCTATGCCTGTGACACAGATATCGGGATATACTTTAAAAATTTCATCAAGCTCAAGTCCCGTTCCGCAGCCGAGATCCAGAATATTCCCTGCATTTTCCGGTATAAGAAGAGCCATTTTACGGTATGCCTCTTTCCAAATGGACATATGTTCTTCATAGCCTTCGATGCGCTTTTGGAAAAAGCTGTCCATTTCTTCAAGAGGAGTTTCCTTTTCTTCACGCAGCCACTTCTTAAGCTCGTTCATATAGAGCTTTTCGTCGCTGCGTATTTTTATATCCATATATATCAGTCTTTCTTCTTTTTAAAAATCAAGAATTTACTTAAAACATAGTTTACTATAACTACCACAACTGCAAGTATGAGTTTTACAATCATCACTCCGCTGATGCCGAAAATCTCTTTTTCTCCCACTTTGAGTATATCCACAAAAAGAAGGAGTCCTGCCTCTTCAAAGAAAAAGGAAGCAAGTCTTGCGCTGAAAAATGATGAAATCTCTTTAGCTATTACTTTAAAAGCCCATGACTTACTTTCGAATACAAAGAGCTTATTGGTGACATAGGCAAAGGCCGCAGAAAGCACAAAAGCTATTGCATTTACAAGCAAATGATAAGCTTCTCCTAAAATCTCTATTCCTGCCCAAAAAACAGCATAGTTAACGGCAGTTGTGAGGACACCGAATATTACATAGGTTATGGTTTCTTTATTAAAAAGAGCTTTAAAAACCTTTTCGATAAAATTTTTCATTTTATTCACCTTTATCTTCGGACATATTGGGACGCTCCAAGGTGAGCTTTCCGAATTTTCCGCCTTTGTATTCGTCTAGTATCATGTTCGCCGCACGAAGAGTATCTATTTCTCCGCCGCTTATGAGCATTCCTCTTTTTCTTCCCACAAGCTCCAATATTTCATAGTTTGCCATTTGTGAAATATCAAATTTCTCAAGCTTATATCTCTGAGAGAACTGGGTCTTATAATCAGAAGCCAAAACATCTATAAGCCTTAAAGCGAGGGTTTCCGGGTCAAAAACCTCATTTTTAACGGAACCTATAAACGCCAGTTTATCACCTACTGCCGGGTCCTCAAACTTCGGCCATAACACACCGGGAGTATCAAGCAGCTCCATGCCGTCGCCTATTGCAAACCACTGGTTCTGCCTTGTTACGCCTGGTTTATCAGCAACCTTAGCCCTGTTTTTACCTGCCATTTTATTTATAAAGGAGGATTTACCCGTATTGGGTATTCCGACCACCATGATGCGAAGAGGTCTGCCCGCCATACCTTTTTCAGCATTGGATTTGATTTTCTCCGCAAGGGCCTGTTTTACACAGTCACGATAACCGTTAAGGCCGCTTCCGCTTTTGCAGTCCGCCGCAACCGCCCTAACTCCCTTTGACCTGTAAAAGCTGAGCCACTGCTTTGTGGCCTCTTTATCGGCAAGGTCGCTTTTATTTAACAGGAGGATAAGGGGTTTATCCCCTATCATTTCTGCAAGTTCGGGATTACGGCTGCTTTCGGGTATTCTTGCATCTACAATTTCAGTAACGGCATCTACAAGAGAAAGGCTCTCCTTTATAAGCCGGCGTGTCTTTGCCATATGTCCGGGAAACCATTGGACAATCTGCTTTTGCTGCATATCTCCCATACTAATCGCCTCCATATAAGAAAATATCCGCAAAGCAAGCTGCGGATATTGTTTTATTTACTCAACTTTAAAATCACCAAATGGGAACAAACGCGCCGAAACCTCACCTAATATATATCTTTCATCAATAAAACCAACCATTTTAGAACGGCTGTCGGTAGAGTGGTTTCGATTGTCACCCATTACAAACACATGACCTTCCGGCACAGTTACGGGAAACTGAACGTCACATTCTGTGTCATCGGTAGTAGGTTCATTTATGTAGGGCTCATCAAGAAGATTACCGTCCACATAGACCTCACCTTTTGAATAATCTATATCGACCGTCTGTCCTTCCGTGGCAATTATTCGTTTTACAATGGGCTCGTTAAAGGCGTTTGGCTGGGTTATTATGACCACATCCCCTGCCTCGGGTTCATAGCTGCTGCTTGAAACCATAAGCCAGTCTCCCTGGTGAAGAGTAGGAACCATAGAATCGCCTACTACACCCACTATTCTGAAAAGAAAAACAAATATGACAAATATCACTATAACCGCAGAAACGGCAATATCCGCTATATCATAGACATTATCTACAAAAAGTTCTTTTGACTTATCTGTCATTGAATCCTTCTCGTTCATCGAAAATCGCCCCCAGTTAACCGAATAATTTTATAACACA
>CAUDRD010000005.1 GCA_958451705.1 uncultured Oscillospiraceae bacterium | reverse complement strand
AAATGACAGCCTTCCTGACCACCCTGCCACTTCCATTGAGGCTCATTAATAGGAGAAACCTCCGTTATTGGAACGCCTTTTGAAAGAAAATATTCTACTGCATTAAGAACATAATCGGCAAAATCATGATAGCGTTCAGGAGACAGGTTTGTTGTTTTTTTCGGCGCTTTATCTCCGTGAGGTTTACCGTTTAAGGTCATATTATCCGGGGCGCTGTTAGAAAAAAAGACTATATCATCAACGCCCATTTCTATAGCTTTGTCAAGGCACCACAGTGCGTTGGAATCGAGGGAATAATCTATATTTCCCTCATCGTCAATAAAGCTCTGACCGGAGCGCCAGTAATGGCAAAAGTCCCCTTTCTTTTTGCCTGTGCCCGTTCCCGCCGGAAGATTGTGGCGGTAAATATGTATACCTATGCCACTATCACGACCGTAGAGGAGCTCCATTATAGCCTCTCTTACCGGAACACCGTTTTTGTCGCTTTCTGTCCAGCCTCCTACGTCCTGACTCCACCATGCGCTGCTTGCGCCGAAGCCCTCAAAAGTCTGATGCTTTACGTAAGTATCAATTGTGAGCTTTGCACTATTTTCAGAAATATCTCCTTTACCGGACGACATTTCCGACGTTATAAAGGATAAAGACAACTGCGCCACCACCTTCTGTTTTTTCAGCAAAAATATATGATTATATTAGCATACTGAAACTAAGGTGTGAAGAAATTTTTTAAAAAACAAAGGAGAAAATAATTATAGATTTTTGCTCAGCAAACCGTTAATCTCTTTATGAATAACATAAGAACAATCCCCTGCCTATAGGAGGCAAAGGATTGCTTTAATATCAATTACTAAATTTAGATATTCTCGTCTCTTATTGAGTCGAGGATATTTTCTTTTTTAAGGCGGTTTGCCGCATAGAGCATAGATATAAACGTTACGGCAAAAACTCCTGCCACTGCGCCGATAATGGAATACCAAGGCACTATAAAAGCGGTTTCAAAGCCCTGAGCGATAGCTTTGTGTATCAGCACACAGATAACAGCAGAAACAGGCAGACCGATAATAAGGGCTTTAATGCCGCTTAAAAGGCTCTCAAAGGAAAGGATTTTTACAACTCCTCTGTCGGTCATGCCTATGGATTTAAGCATTGCAAACTCCTTTCTGCGGAGAATGATACCTGTAGAAACGGTGTTAAATACATTTGCCACGGCAATAAGTGCAATAAGAGTTATAAAGCCATAGGCGAAAACCATAATGACAGTCACCATATCACGGTCGCTCTTTACGTTTTCATATATATTGGTTACAGAATATCCCACGCCGTCTGCACTGCCGTTACTGAACAGATACTTTTCCAAAGAAGCGGGATTATCTGAGGTAAACAGCAGATTTACCGAATAACCGGAAATGCCGTTGAGGCCGAGAGCTTCAATTGCGGAAACAGGGTAATATACCTCACATACAACATTGGAAGTACTGTAAAAAAGATCCATGGGCTCACCTGTAACAGCGCCGATGTAAAAGCTTTTTTCTATACCGTCAGGTGCATCTGACATATAGCAGTATCCGCTTATATAATCGGGATTTTTCTCAAAAAGCGGATAGCTTTCATACTTTCCCGTAGAGCTGTTCTTTTTTCCTCTCGACTGAGCATGGAGTATCCCCTTAGGATTCTCGTAATCCTTAAGCTCATGGGGATCAGCTCCCGCTTTTTTCGCATAACTGTCAAATTCCTCATCGCTTACAAATACAATGGCCGGATATACAAAAGTTTCGTCCTCAGGATTTTTATAGCTTCCGTTGTTGCTCTGCTCATTAATATGAAAGCCCATTTCAATCAGATAACTGTCGGCGTAACCCTTATCCAATGTATCCTCAGCCATTTTTCGAGAATTGGTAAAGTAGGTTATTCCGTCGGAGGTCTCATTTTTATATGGAGCGCATAATACATCCGCATTTCCGTTGAGCATCAAATCCCCCGCCGAAGAAATAAGGTTTACCGAAAACGCCCCTGATGAAATAATCAGAATAACACTAATGGCAAGGGAAACCGTAATAGTTCTGTATTTTCTCTTATCCCGGCCCATGTACTTTTTAGCCAACATACCATTAAAGCCGAATATCTTACCGAAAAGCTTTGATGTTTTAATATCTTTCTGTTTTCCTGTCTTTATATCCTTATTCTGTCTTATAGCTTCTATTGCCGTAACACTTGCACAGCGTTTTGAGGGAATATAAGCCGAAATTAGAACCGTAATAAAAGCTATAACAGCGGCGGCAATAACTGAAAGAGGTGAAAAATCAAGAGCCATTTTTACGCTCTCGTCACCTATACCCATAAATCCAAATTTGTCGCCGATAAAATGAAGCGTTACTCCTATTCCACCAAGTCCGCAGAGAATACCTATTGGTATTCCGATAATGCTCAAAAGCACAGCTTCACGGAAAACCATGGATTTCATCTGCTTCTTTGTAGCACCTACTGAAGAAAGCAGACCGAACTGCTTTGTTCTGGAGCTTACGGAAATTGCAAATGCGTTATAAATAAGCGCCACCGACGCAAAAACTATTATTCCTATAAGAATAGCCGCAAGGGAATAGAGTACTGTATTAAAATTGTCGTTATTATAAGTTCCCTGGGCAAGAAGCAGATCCGTATTTTCCTGTATATTTACACGCTGCTCCACCATTTTATTATAAAAGTCAACGGCATGTTTTCCAGAATCCATATTATAGTAAAAATCTATGGGCGCATTTTTAACGTTCTGATCCTTTACAATGGCGGTATATCCCGGCGCAGTGTAAGGCTCAAAGCTCCAGTCGCTTTTACTCGTCCGTTCGTAAAATCCGCAAACAGTATAGGTTTTTGTAAAATTCTTTTCTATATATTCGGGAGTTTCATCCTGATGATAGGCATCATAAAAAGTATCCTGCCAAAGATAGTGGCCTTCCGAAACTCTCTTGCCAACCTGAAGGGTTATCTGCTGGCCAATTTCCAGCTTAACTCCGCCGTCCGTATAAAGATGACTTGGAATGAGAATTTCACTGTCATTTTCAGGAAGATGCCCTGCTGTAATATTTATGCGAACATTTTTGAGAAAGTTTTTATCAGGTTCCATAAGGAACAAATAGGGCTTTGACTCGTTTTCAATGCCCTCAAGTTTGGCATATCCTATACTGCTGCTGGTAAAATAGCTCTCAAGATGCTCATTGTCAGTATATTTATCAACTTCCTCCTGAGTGAGATTAATTATCTTACCCTGAAAAAATCCCTCTTTTTCTCCTGTAGCATGGTACATATAGGTTTGCAGACTTATTATAAGAGTGGTTATTGCCGTAAACATGGCCGCAGAAATTATAATTCCCGCAATGGTGACGAGAGTTCTCGTCCTGTTTTCCTTTAAGGTTTTAAGGGTAAGCTTTGAAAAAATATTCATGCCCTTATCACCTCGTCCCTTGCGACCCTGCCGTCTTCAATGGAGATAATTCTATCTGCCTGAAGAGCGATGCTTTCGTCATGGGTTATTACAATAAGTGTCTGATTGTATTTTTTATTGGAGAGCTTAAGAAGCTCCACAATTTCACGGCTGTTTTTTGAATCGAGGTTTCCAGTAGGCTCGTCGGCAAGAACTACTGCGGGAGCCGTCATTAATGCCCTGCCGATTGACACTCTCTGCTGCTGGCCGCCGGAAAGCTCATTGGGCAGATGCTTTTCCCTGCCCTTTAAATCGAGGGTGTCAATAAGCTCTCTTAACCGCTTTTCGTCCACCTTTCTTCCGTCCATGAGCACTGGCAGAGTTATATTTTCCCTTACATTGAGAACGGGAATAAGGTTATAAAACTGATAGATAAGCCCCACCTGTCTGCGGCGGAAAACCGCCAGCTGCTCGTCATTCTGACTGTACACGTCGCAGCCGTCCGTATACACTTTCCCCGATGTGGGCTTATCAACTCCGCCGATAATATGGAGAAGCGTTGACTTACCCGAACCTGACGGGCCGATTATAGCCACAAACTCTCCCTTTGAAACGCTGAAAGATACATTGTCGAGGGCTCTAACTTCATTTTCACCCTTACCGTAAACCTTGCACAGATTTTCTACTTTTAAAATTTCCATAATACACCTCCTGCTTTGATGATTTCATAATACCCCTTTAAGGTGACAATCAGGTGACTTTAAAGTGACTATTTAGTCACTTTAGCTCCAAATAAGAAAATCCCCGTTTCTTCAAAACAGATAAAATCTGCAATATGAAAAACGGGGAATAGCTATATTTAATCAGATAACGCTGCGGTAAAAGCGAAATACAAATTCCGCTCCTCCGCTCTTTCCGTTTGCCGCAGTAAGGGTTCCGTCCTGAGAGACAGTAATTGTCCTTGCAAGAGCAAGTCCTATACCGGCACTTTGTGACGAAGCGTTTTCTCCTTTATAAAACCTCTCAAATACATGGGGTAAATCTTTTTTTGAAATTCCGCTGCCTGTATCGGAAACGATAATCTCAGTATAAAGGGGATTTTCCGCAACAGTAACGGTCACTTTTCCGCCGTCGGGGGTGTGCTCAGTACAGTTTTTTATTACATTACCCACAGCTTCCGCAGTCCATTTTAAATCGGCTTCGATGGTTTCCTCTGAGCAGATAACCTCAAGGGATTGTCCTTTTATATCCATTGAAATTAAAAAAGGTTCGCAGGCTTTATTTATTAGCTCTCTTGCGGATATTTTTTCTTTTGAAAACTGAACAGTTCCCGCATCTATTGCCGAAAGCTTTAAAAGTGATGAAATAAGCCACTGCATTCTTTCAATAAGCAAAGTCTGACTGTTTAAAAGTTCCTTGCGTTTTTCTTTGGTCGTATTGTCCGAAGCGGCAATAGAAGATATAAGCCCCATTGAGGTAAGTGGAGTTTTCAGCTGGTGGGATATATCGGCAATAAGCTCCGACAAATCCTCTTTATCTTTTTGCAGGGCATCTGCCTGTTCTCTGAGCCGCACGGTCATTTTATATATCTCCGAAGCTAAAACCGAAAGCTCTCCCTCACAGTATTCATCCATATCCATTTTTTCATTACGGAAAAGTATGCCGTCTATTTTTTCGCTGAGCTTTTCGATTTCTCGTATTCGCTTTACGGTTAAAGCAAAATATATGCCGCTTATGGTAAAGGCAGCACAAAGGGAAACGGCGGCGGAAACTGCCCCGCCTATAAAGCCTAAGGCTCCTGCTGAAATAGTAAGGCAAAGGCATAAAACAAAGGCTTTTCTCACTGAGGCATCTCTGAGAATTTTCACTTTCAGTCACCTGCCTTATAGCCTAATCCTCGGACTGTTTTTATGACTTTAGGATTCTGCGGGTCGTCCTCTATTTTTTCACGGAGCCTTTTTATATAAACCGTAAGGGTGTTATCGGTGACATATTCGCCGGAAAGGCTCCAGATTTCGTCCATTAACCTTTCACGGGTCAAAACTGTTCCCATATTGGAAAAAAGCACAAGGAGAAGCTTATACTCGAGAGCAGAGAGAAACACATCTTCTCCATTCTTGGTGACGTTTGCCTTTGAGGAATCCAGCTTTACGCCCTCATATTCTATAAATTTATTTTCTTTTCCGCTTCGTCTTAAAACGCTTTTTATTCTTGAAACAAGCTCACGTGGCCTGAAAGGCTTTGATATATAATCGTCCGCACCCATATCCAGACCCGTCACAACGGAATATTCGTCATCCCAAGCAGTTAAAAATATCACCGCTGCTGAGCTGAGCTTCTTAGCGGCGGAGCAAACGGAATATCCGCTGCCGTCGGGGAGAGAAATATCTGCCAGAATAAGGTCATATTTCTGAGTTTCTATTTTTTGGAGTGCCTTAGTGCAGTCAGGGGCAAAATCAACGTCGAACCCCTCATTTTTAAGAAAGAGGCACAAATTCTCTCCTATGCTGCTGTCGTCCTCAACAACTAAAAGCCGTGACATACCGAAACCTCCCTATGACTTAACTATGGTCATTTTACCATAACCTTAAGCCGAAATAAAGAAAAACACAGTCCCGAAGGACTGTGTTTTGATATTAGGAATAAGTATTCAGTTAATTTAGCAATTACTGATTCTGTTTTACGCTTACAATAAAACTCCAAATAACGAGGGCAATAGCTGCGGCATTTAAAAGTAATAACAGCACGGACAGGACACTGTAAATTGTATAGGTATCTCCGCTGCTGCTGAGCATAACTGAAATATCTCTGGTGCTTACAGTAAGCCATCCGCCCAAAATGCTCCATACAATAACAAAGCCTTTGACAAAAGACGACACTTTCCGGCTTTGAAGAATACAGCAAATAATTGCCGCAAAAACGCATGCACCCCACACAAAACCTAATCTAACCACTGTGGCTTCATCAAAAGCTGTATTTTTTACCAAGGAAAGAATCTGAAAATACGACCTGAAACCCAGACAAAATACATAAACTGCCGAAAGTAAAAACAGGAATATGGTTTTGAGATTAGACTTTGCCATAAATTATTACCTCCTCAATAACAGTATTTTACTTATAAAATTACGCTTTCAGCGTAAATATTTGGCAGAGTTACAGATGAAGCTGTTTTCTCATTGATAATATCAGGCAATGCGATTTGGTCAAACTCTTCCGCTTTTTCCGTAATAAATACATAGCTATCCTCAAGATATAAACAGACAGCTAAATACGCACCGCTGCTGTCAGCAAAAGGAAAGAGAAATTCAGTGCCATCATAGGCAATTGACGAAAAAACATAAGCAATCCTGCCACTGGAATAACGGTTAAATCCCGGGCCTTCCGGAATCTGAGCCTTTTGCTGCTCCAGTTCATTTAAATAATCCCTTTTAGCTTCTTCACTGTTCGCAAAGGAATGTATTGTTATATCAATGCGGCTGTTTTCGGTATTTAAAATTCTGTGTTCCGTATTGTCTTTAACTGAGTTATTAAGTTCCGTTATGGTTCTATTTTCGACTTTTGCATCCGGCATTAAAGCATCAGCAACCGCCTGCGCTGAATCAAATCCATAAGCATAGAAATAAAATTTTTCCGTATTGATTTCTGACGCAAAAAGCACTTCACCCTGGGAAAAATATGGCTGTCTAAACAAAGTGAAAAATCCGTAAAAAAAGTAACCTCCTGCTATGAGCATTACCGCCAAAAATACCGCTATCATTTTTTTGGAACGCCTTACTATTGAAATTATGGTTATTATTACAGCGATAACTAAAATTACAAGAGCGACTATTCCAGCACCGTCTGGAAACATTTTCACAAAATCATCCCCTTATATCTCTTCTTAAATTTAAGTTATCATAAGTATTGTTTCAAGTCAATAGTTTTTTGCATAATCAAATCATAAAAATATGTTATTTGCACAAATAAAAAACACAGCCCCGAAGGACTGTGCTAAAACTCATTATTAAACTTTTAACCTTTAAATCCGTCTTTAAGTTTATCAAAAATTCCCTTTTTATCCTTATTGTGAGCTTCCGTTGCCGCTGCGTTGGAGTCAAATTTACGAAGCAGCTCCTTCTGCTCCTCAGTAAGATGCTTCGGAACTTCGACGGTGATATGCACAAGCTGGTCGCCTCTGCCTCTGCCGTTAATATACTGGATACCCTTGCCTTTAAGACGGAACACGTCTCCCGGCTGAGTTCCCGCATTAACGGTGTATTTAACCTGACCGTCAAGGGTGGGAACCTTTATCTCTGCTCCTAATGCCACCTGTGCAAAGGAAAGGGTTACGTTGCAGATAACGTCATAGCCGTCACGCTCAAAGAACGGGTGAGGCCTTACGTTTATACCGATTCTCAGATCGCCTGCGGGACCGCCGTTGATGCCTCGGTTGCCCTCGCCTCTGAGAGTGACTATCTGTCTGTCGTCAATACCTGCGGGGATATTTACATTAACCTTATAGGGCTTCTGCACTCTGCCCACACCGTGGCATTTGTGACAGGGATTGTTTATAACTGTTCCCTTACCGCCGCACTTGGGGCACGGACGTGAAGAGGAGAACACACCGAAGGGTGTACGCTGTTGGGTTGTGACCTGACCTTTACCGTTACACTGGGGACAGGTTTGAGGTGAGCTGCCCTTTTCGGCTCCGCTTCCCGAACAGTCGGGGCAAACCTCTATTCTTGAAACCTCAATAACCTTTGAACAGCCCTTTGCTGCCTCTTCAAAAGAAAGGGTTACGTTTGCGTTTATGTCGCCGCCTCTCTGGGGTGCGTTGGGGTTCTGCTGTCTGCCTCCCCCGAAACCGCCGCCGAAGAAGCTGCTGAATATATCGCCTATATCAAAATCGAAACCGCCCGCTCCGCCAGGGCCTCCTGCGCCGTAATTGGGGTCAACGCCTGCATGGCCAAACTGGTCGTAGCGCTGACGCTTTTCCTTATCTGAAAGCACCTCGTAGGCTTCATTTGCCTCCTTAAACTTTGCCTCAGCCTCTTTATCGCCGGGGTTCAGGTCGGGGTGGTACTTTTTCGCCTTTTGACGGTAGGCTTTTTTTATTTCATCTTCAGAGGCTCCCTTGGAAACGCCAAGGACCTCATAATAATCTCGCTTATCGGACATTTATACGCTCCTTTCGGGAAGCAGGAATAAGTACATTACAGACCCGAAAGCGGGGCGTTACGTCCCGCTTTCTTCAATGAGGTCAATTACTCGTTTGTAACGTCTGTGTAGTCAACGTTGATTGAACCGTCGTCGTTCTGTGTGCCTGCCTGCTGTGCTCCGGGTGCTGCACCCTGTGCGCCTGCTGCTGCCGCATTTGCTTTGTAGAGCTTCTCAGAAACCTCATAGAATTTCTTTGTAAGCTCTTCCTGAGTGGACTTAATCTTTTCAATATCGCTGCCCTTGAGAGCCTCTTTAAGAGCGTCTACCTTTGTCTGGAGCTCTGACTTATCGGCTGCATCAAACTTGTCGCCCTCTTCGGAGAGAATCTTCTCGCACTGGTAGATCATCTGGTCTGCGTTGTTGCGGGTATCAACCTCTTCACGGCGCTGCTTATCTTCCTGAGCAAACTTCTCTGCATCCTTAACAGCCTTATCTATATCTTCCTTGGACATGTTGCTGGAGGAGGTGATGGAGATTGACTGCTCCTTGCCTGTACCAAGGTCCTTAGCTGAAACATGGACAATACCGTTAGCATCTATATCGAATGTAACTTCAATCTGCGGAACGCCTCTTCTTGCAGGAAGGATACCTTCAAGACGGAAGTCGCCGAGGAGCTTATTATCTCTTGCGAACTCACGTTCACCCTGAAGAACACGAACGTCAACAGATGTCTGATTATCTTCTGCAGTTGAGAATACCTGGCTCTTCTTTGTGGGGATTGTGGTGTTTCTCTCGATGATCTTTGTGTTTATTCCGCCCATGGTTTCAATACCAAGTGAAAGGGGAGTAACATCAAGAAGAAGAAGGCCTTTAACCTCTCCGCCGAGAACGCCGCCCTGGATTGCTGCACCAACTGCAACGCACTCATCGGGGTTGATTCCCTTGAAGGGCTCTTTGCCGATAAACTTCTTAATAGCTTCCTGAACAGCGGGGATTCTTGAAGAACCGCCGACCATAAGAACCTTATCAATTTCGCCGGCGCTGAGTCCTGAGTCGCTCATTGCCTGACGTACCGGTCCCATTGTGGACTCAACAAGGTCTGCTGTCATCTCGTTGAACTTTGCTCTTGTAAGAGTTGTTTCAAGGTGCTTAGGACCTGTTGCATCAGCTGTGATGAAGGGAAGGCTGATTGTTGAGGTTGTTACGCCTGAAAGCTCAATCTTTGCCTTTTCTGCTGCCTCTTTAAGACGCTGCATAGCCATTTTATCGCTGCGAAGGTCGATGCCCTGCTCTTTCTTAAATTCATCAGCAAGCCAGTCGATAATGCGCTGGTCGAAGTCGTCGCCGCCTAAGCGGTTGTTACCGGCAGTTGCAAGAACTTCCTGAACGCCGTCGCCCATTTCAATAATTGAAACATCGAATGTACCGCCGCCAAGGTCATATACCATAACCTTCTGGTCGTTTTCCTTATCAATACCGTAAGCAAGAGCTGCTGCTGTGGGCTCGTTGATAATTCTCTTTACATCAAGGCCTGCAATCTTACCGGCATCCTTTGTAGCCTGACGCTGTGAGTCGGTGAAGTATGCGGGAACAGTGATAACAGCCTCTGTAACGGTTTCGCCAAGATATTCCTCAGCGTCTCTCTTAAGCTTCTGAAGAATCATAGCGGAAATTTCCTGAGGTGTAAACTTCTTGTCGTCGATTGTGACGGTGTAGCTTGAACCCATATGACGCTTAATTGAAGAGATTGTACGCTCAGGGTTTGTAATAGCCTGACGCTTTGCAACCTGACCTACCATTCTCTCACCGGTTTTACCGAAAGCAACAACTGAGGGAGTTGTTCTTGAGCCCTCTGCGTTTGCAATAACAACAGGCTCTCCGCCTTCAATAACTGCTACACATGAATTTGTTGTACCAAGGTCAATACCTATAACTTTTGACATATAAACCATCCTCCTGTGAATGTTTGAATTTATTTTAATTGGGGTTTGTCATTTTTAGTTTGCTACCTGTACGGTTGCGTGGCGAACTACCTTTTCGCCGATTTTATAGCCCTTTGCAAAAACCTGAGCTATTGTGTTTTCAGGAAGCTCATCATCATCAATGTGCATAACGGCGTTGTGCATATTGGGATCAAACTCGTCTCCCTTTTCTCCGAAGGACTCAACGCCTAACTTTGTAAGTACGTTGTCAAACTGCTGGAATATCATTTTGATTCCCTTTTTGTAGTCCTCATCAGGAGCATCCTCGTTCATTGCGGCTCGCTGGAAATTGTCGATAATCGGAAGAATTTCTGAAATAACATCTGCTTTTGAATCTGAATATGCGGCTTCCTTTTCACGCTGTGAGCGTTTGCGGTAGTTGTCGTATTCAGCCATTGTTCTCAGAAGCTGATCCTTTGTCTTATCAAGCTCTTCTTTAAGCTCCTGACAGGGGTCTTTAGCATCCTGCTTGGCTTCTTCCTGAGTCTCAGTAACTTTTTCCTCTACGGCTTCATTTTCGGGGACATTGTCTTTTTTGCTTTTACTCATCGCCCTTTTCCTTTCTCAGTCTTCAAGCGCCTCTGACAAAAATTTGCCCACAAGCACTGTGATATATTCAAGATTTGAGATTATCCTTTCGTAATTCATTCTTATAGGTCCTATAATTCCTAAGGAACCTCCGACGTTTTCTCCTATATTGTATCTTGCAACAACAAAGCTGGAATTTTCAAGCTCCTTATATGGATTCTCTCTACCTATAAGCACCCTTAAACCGTCCTTTGGAAGGGCAACGCTTGCAATGGGATGAGATTTTTGAAGAAATCCCAAAAGCTGTGCGGCATCCATATCCAGTTCCCTGTGATTGAGTAGGTTTGTTTCCCCTTCGAGAATCACGTCGCTCTGTGAGGCATCACGGGCAAGTTCCGCAAGAGTTATAAGAAGCGGCGTCATTGCCAGTGCATTTTCGCCTAAAGAAGCGGCCAAAGTCTGAATTGTCGCCATGCTTATTTCACAAACCGGAACCGAAAGAAATGCAGAACCGACAATTTGGTAAAAGCTTTCTACCATGGCCGGAGTAAGTGCTGTTTCCGTTCGGCAAAGTCTGCTTTTAAGCACTCCCGTCGAAGTAAGGAGAACAAGCATCGCCTTTCGGCTTCCCATAGGGACAAGCTCAACTCTGCTTATTGAAGCCTGCTCATCTGCCGGAGTTGTTGAAACCGCTGCACAGTTTGTCATCTCCGCAAGAAGTTCACCAGCCTGTTCAAGAACGGTTTCCGGGTCAACCCATCTGTTTTTAAGGGTTGCATCCATAAGTCTTTTGTCTTCTTCGTCAGGCTCCCGTCTTTCCATCAAATTATCAATGTAATAACGGTAAGCTTTTTCCGTGGGCACTCTGCCTGCCGACGTATGAGGCTGGTCAAGATATCCCATAGATGCCAGCTCAGCCATTTCGTTACGAACTGTAGCCGACGAAACCGAAAGCTCCGGATGTCCGGCAAGAGCCTTTGAACCAACCGGCTCCCCTGTGGCAATGTACTGCTCCACAATGGCGGAGAGTATCTTTTGCTTTCTTTCGCTCAAATCTGCCATAACATCACCTGCTTTCCATGAAAGATTTGAACGCTTTCGGGAAAATTAGCACTCTTAACACCTGAGTGCTAATTCTGTAATATAATATACAACTCCTTTCTCATTTAGTCAATATTTCAATTGTGAACACTTTGTAAAACCTTTTCGCCTTCTTGTTCATAAATAATATTAAGTTTGTAAAACTCCGCTATTTTAAATATCATTTTTATTTTTCACATTAAAAAAGGACGCTTCAAAGAAACGTCCTAAAAAAGTTTAAATTTAAAACGGTAAATTCAGCGGCAGATGTCATCAATAAGCTTTAACTCCTGTTGAGAAATTTCAGCTCCCTCAATTGCCTTTACATTCTCTCTTATCTGCTCCGGCTTTGAAGCTCCTACAAGCACGCTGCAAACGGCATCATTTCTGAGCACCCACTTTAAAGCCATGGCCGCAAGGGATTCTCCCCTCTCCTGTGCCAGTGAATTTAAAGTCTTTATTTTACTGAGCTTTTCATCGGTTAAATTGGCATTTTTCAAGAAACCTGCATCTTTTTTCATGCGGCTGTCCTCGGGGATGCCTTTTAAATATCTGTCGGTAAGGAGTCCCTGGGCCAAAGGGCTGAAAGCGATTATGCCTTTATGCTGCTTTTCAGCAAAGTTTAAAAGACCGTTTTTCTCAACCGTTCTGTCAAAAATAGAGTATCGGTTCTGATTGATAATATATGGGCACTTATATTCCTCTAAAATTTTCATAGCTTTAAGAGCTGTTTCACCATTATAGTTTGAAATACCTACATAAAGCGCCTTTCCGCTGTGTACCGCCTGAGCTAAAGCCGACATGCTCTCTTCCAGAGGAGTTTCCGGGTCCATTCGATGATGATAGAAAATATCTACATACTCAAGACCCATTCTCTTAAGGCTTTGGTCAAGACTTGCAAGCATATATTTACGGCTGCCGAAGTTTCCGTAAGGTCCCGGCCACATATCATAGCCCGCCTTTGTACTTATAATCATTTCGTCACGGTATGGCATAAGGTCACTTTTGAGTATTCTTCCGAAATTTTTCTCAGCCGCTCCCGGAACGGGGCCGTAGTTATTGGCAAGGTCAAAATGGGTAATACCTAAATCGAAGGCAGTAAAGCACATCTGCTTCATGTTGTCGAAATTTCCGTTAGAACCGAAATTGTGCCAAAGCCCCAGGGAAACTGCCGGAAGCTTTAATCCGCTTTTTCCGCAGCGATTATATTTCATATTGTCATATCTTGACTCTTGTGCAATGTACATATTGATATTTCCTCCGCTGATTACTGATTATCACTTTCAGTTTCATCTTTAGATGAATTCTTTTCTTTTTCAGCCTGAGCCTGCTTTAATGCGCTGGCGTTTGTGTTTATTGATTTTCTATATACCACAAAACGGCAGTAAAGGAATTCCGAAACAAGGTTTATAATCATTGTACCTGCCAAAACAAGATATTCCTGTACTCCTGCATTTGTAAGAGCGGTACCCCACCAGGTTGAAAGGGGAGTGAAAACGCAGTAGAAAGCGGCTACCTTCAGCATGGCGATGGGTATATTAGCAGCAGATTTAAAGGTGAATTTTCTATTAAATGTAAAATTATACAGCACCGATAAGACCAGAGCCGTGAGATAACAGAACATATATTCAAGCTTAAAAACTTCATTTAAAAGAGTAAAGGTAACAAACTGTATTATCCCTGCACCGGCTGAAAAGAAAACGAACTTTACCACCTGTATGGCAGTTTGCTTCGGTGTAAGCTTTGTTTTTCCCGATTTACTTTTATTCTCGCTGTTTGACATATGGCTCCTCCTAATTTTAATATTTATTTTTTTATTGTACCATACAGAAATATTTAACACAAACCAAAAAAACATCTGAATTTTTATTCAAATTATTGTCGCAATTTACATTAATAACTGATATAATGAAAAGGATACACGTAATTATATATAATTATAATAAACATAAGGAGTTTCCCAATGGACACAAAAAAGACGTTAAAAAAACTCCTGCTGATTATTAACCCCAAGGCAGGAAGAATGAAATCAAAACAAAAGCTTTTTCAGATAGCAAATGAATTTTGCTCTTTAGGATATCAGGTTACCCTTCAGCCTACAACAAAGCCAGGAGACGCAACCGAAATCGTTAAGAACTTCGGTGAAAACTTTGATTTGCTGGCATGCTGCGGCGGCGACGGCACACTGAACGAAGTTACAGCGGGAATTATGCAGCTGGATAATCCCCCACCTGTAGGCTACATACCCACGGGAACCACAAACGACCTTGCGGAAACTCTGGGGTTAGCTTCTACAATTGAAGAAAATGTAAGAATCGCCGCTACTGGAAAACCTTTTAAAATTGATTCCGGCGTTTTTAACGGCAGAGTATTTAACTATGTTGCGGCATTTGGAGTTTTCACCGACGCAGCTTATTCAACTTCACAGACCCTTAAAAATCTTTTCGGCCACTCTTCATACTTTCTTTTGGGAGCAAAAAGCTTTGCCAAAATGCGCAGTTATAATTTAAAAATTGAAACTCCCGAAGAGACATACGAGGGAGAGTTCCTTTTCGGCAATATAGTAAGCTCTTTATCCGTAGGAGGAATTTTAAAACTTGACCCAAGTCTTGTAAAGCTTGACGACGGACTTTTTGAAGTTTTTCTCATTAGAAAGCCGAAATCCACCGCTGCGTTTTTAAGTCTTGCCGTTAAAGCTCTCAGAGGAGACTTAAGCAACGAAAACATTATTTTTACCCACGCTTCAAGTGTAAAAATAACAGGTCCCGCAGATATGGACTGGGCTCTTGACGGAGAATATCAAAAGGGATGCGAAACCGTATTTATTGAAAACAGAAAACAGGCCCTTACTATTATCCGCCCCGCTGAAGATGAAGAAAATAAAGCAGAAGCAAAAGATACAAACAGCGAAACTGAGCAGGCTGATAAAACAGAACTTGAAACAGCGGTAAAATAACTCTAAATAAGCATTTTTCAACATTTTAAATCAGATTTTTAAAGCAACAAAAAGGACCGATGACATTCACCGGTCCTTTTTTAATACGTATCAGTTTAATTTGCAGTGATTACTGCTCAACAGCATAAACGCTGACCTTTTTACGGTCTTTGCCCATACGCTCAAACTTTACCTTTCCGTCGATAAGTGCGAAAAGAGAATCGTCTGAACCTCTGCCCACGTTGTTGCCGGGATGGATGTGTGTTCCGCGCTGCTTTACAAGGATGTTACCTGCAAGAACGAACTGACCGTCAGCACGCTTAACGCCAAGGCGCTTAGACTCTGAATCACGGCCGTTACGGGTTGAACCCATTCCCTTTTTATGAGCAAAAAGCTGAATGTTTATTTTAAGCATTTTGTACACCTCCATATTTGACTTTGACATTTTTCGGATAATCTTCTTCTAAGCCTTTTAAATGAAGCTCCAGTCCGTCGGTTAAGGTTTGTGCTTTCAGAGCCTGATCTTTCGTTTTAAAAATCAGTCTTAAAAATCCGTCTTTAACCTCAACAGAAGGGTTAAGCTTTAAGACATCGGTTATTGTGTTAGCTGTAAGGTACACTGCGGAGGATACTGCCGCACAGACTATATCGGTGCCTTCTTCACTCATTCCGGAATGACCCTTTACACAAAAACCTGCCGTAACGCCGTCGGAACCTTTAAAAAACTCGACGATTATCATAGGTTACGCATTGATGGCTGAAATTTCAACCTTAGTGTAGGGCTGTCTGTGGCCCATTTTGCGCTTCTCGTTCTTCTTTGACTTGTAAGTGAAAACAGTAATCTTCTTGCCCTTACCGTTCTTCACTGCCTTAGCGGTAACAGTTGCGCCCTCAACATAGGGTGCGCCAACCTTGATTCCGTCCTCGGCGCCCACTGCGATAACCTTGTCAAAGGTGATCTCGGAGCCTGCTTCAACGTCAAGCTTTTCGATGAAAACTGTGTTGCCAGCCTCAACCTTGTACTGCTTGCCGCCGGTTTCGATGATTGCGTACATTTGACTAACCTACCTTATTATAGACTCGCTACCTCCGGGCGGGAACACCGCTTATTTTGTGCATAAAGGCACAGCCCGGGATATGCGGCAAAGCTGATTATACCATTGTATAAGTATAATGTCAACCGTTAAATTGATTGTGATTATCTGAGCCGGGATGGTAACCTGAATTATCTACCAGAGGCTCTTCGGGAATTACGAACATGAGAATTACATAGAGGATAATTCCCGGAAAAGCGGTGGTGAAAAGAGCAAGGACAATGTAAATTATTCTTATAATGGTTGGGTCAATTCCAAAAAACTTTCCGAGGCCTCCGCAGACTCCTGCAATCATTTTTGCGTCACGGGATCTGTAAAGTTTCTTCTCTGTATTCATTTTCGACTCCTTAATTTATGTACTTATTTAAGTTTATCGGCATTCTGGATTTTAGCGGCTGTAAGAGTGTTTTCCATAAGCATTGCAATTGTCATGGGGCCAACTCCGCCAGGAACAGGAGTTATCGCTCCCGCTATTCTTTCAGCTGATTCAAAATCAACGTCTCCGCAGAGCTTTCCGTTTTCGTCACGGTTCATTCCTACGTCAATTACTACTGCTCCGGGTTTTATCATATCCCCTGTAATAAACTTTGCACGTCCTACGGCAGCTACAAGAATATCGGCCTGCTTTGTGATTTCGGGGAGATTTACTGTCTTTGAGTGGCAGATAGTCACCGTTGCATTTTTATGGAGAAGCAGCATAGCCATGGGCTTACCTACAATATTGCTTCTGCCAACCACAACGCAGTTTTTACCCTGAGGATCAACGCCCGCTGATTTTATAAGCTCCATAACTCCCGCCGGTGTGCAGGGAAGAAAAGCGTAATCGCCTATCATAATCTTTCCAACGTTTACCGGGTGGAAAGCGTCAACGTCCTTTATG
>CAUDRD010000004.1 GCA_958451705.1 uncultured Oscillospiraceae bacterium | reverse complement strand
GATATTGTCGGCGCAGGTTTATCACTGTCGAAAAGATAATCATTTTCGGCCTTTACCTTTTCAATGGCAGCCTTTATGTCTGCATCTGCGTTTTTGCTTGCTTTGAGAGTGTCAATGTCAAGCTGAGCTTTAACGGCTTTGATATTTCTCGCTTTTGCAGACTGAATATGACCCTCAAGGAGATAATCAAACTCCATATCAGCTATTTTTTCTTTATAGCTTTTGTCCATCTGAGCCATATCGTCCGTAAGCTTTGTGATTTTGCCGTTAAGTTCCTTAACATCCACACCCTCAAATTCTTTGAGAGAGTCCTGAGCGGTTTGAAGCTGCTGCTTGTAATTGTCCCTTGCAAGCTCGATTTTTGAAACCTCGTTGACGGATTTGTAATTTTCCTGAAAGAGTTTATCAAAATCCTTTGCCTTGTCCTCGGGAACAGTCAGCCCGAACTGTTTCAAAATGTCTTTAATTCCTGTCATTTTTATCAACCTTTCTACATGATTTATATACCGCTTTGTCTGCGGTAAAAGATTTTTAGCCCTTATACTCGGCAGAGTAAAATATATAAAAACAGCGCCCCCGGAAAACCGAAGACGCTGTGATTATTAAATTAGGCATGAAAAAAGCGCATATCCGAAGATAGGCGCTTAAATTCATAAATTACTTTAAAGGATTTATTTCTGATATACCCTTTGCAGCTTTATAAATTTTCTGCATTATGCTGTTTTCCTGAAGGTATTCAAGACCTTTTAGCGTAATCCTTATATCATCGCTGTCAATAATTGTTTCTCCCGTTATATCCTGATATACGTTTACGCCTTTTATGTACCCGACGTCAGCCATCATTTCAATGTATCTTGCCCAACGTTCATTGCTAACCTTTAATTTCTCGGGCCCTATCTGACTTATATCAAATTCCGGGCAATCCATAGCCTTTTCCAGTGCTGAAAGGATTTTATAAACAGCTTTGAAGTTGTCCATACCAATACCTCCATTAATCGAGCAGCTCAATACTCTCTATTTCATCTTCAAATATTTCATAATCGCCGATAATTAGGCTCTCTTTTTCCGGCTCATTATCCTCCGCTTCTATAAAGTCTGAGACGTATCCTTCAAAAATATTTCCTATGGTGGTAATAAGACGAACCTTACGGCCTTCATACTCATGAAGCTTCATATCTTTTTCCTCCTTTTTCGTGGTACAATGTGTGTCCCTTTTTTGCCGTAATGTATTGAGAAATAGTTAGTTTCGTGTCTTTCGTTTGTAACCTTATCAATAAAAACTCCTATAGCACTGTCAGATTCAACAAATTCCTTATTTGTCCATTTCCCACTCTGCGCCAGCTTTATTTCGCCTGTACCGTGATATTTTTCGACCAAAGCCTTAGCCGTCTCCAAATCACCGTATATATAACTTTTCTCGCCCTGGGCGATATAAGAGTGTGAAGTTTTGATGTGCTTATTCTGATTTCCCGCATTTATTTCTAACGGATATTTACCGGTTAAAATATCTTTTCGGGTTTCTTCAATTATTATACGCTGCTTTTCTCTGAATTTCAATTCCTGTTTATTAGCCCACACTGCCTTCTGCGACACGGATTTATCAAAAGCAACAGTTTTCCCTTTATCCGAATCAAAGTGAGCCGGAACCTGTTCACGTGCTCTGTCACGGCGAAGCCCTGTCTGATTGCAGAAATCTTTAAGCGCAGCTTCCTGTTTTTTAAGGACAACGGATTTTCTGTTAAACGCCGTTTGCAGGTCTTCTTTAAGGCTTTCGCTGTCAGTTGCTTTTATTCCTGCATCGTATCCGGCAAGCTCTCTTTTGCTCGCCCTTATTCTGCGCTCCATAGCACGCTGCCTTTGCTTTGCCTCGTATTCGGTCATCTTTACGCCGTTATACTCGACCTCTCGGTTATTAAGCCACTGGAGCTTTTCATCACTGTATGCATTCGGCATATCCTCAAAGTAAGGGAAAAAATCATGGCGGCAGTTCCAGCCTTTCAAGCCCGCTCCTGTTCCGTAGCCTGTTGAGGATTTAAAATCGGGATACTTTTTCGATGTGCCGCTGCGGCTAAACACCTTCCCCTGCCACTGTGCGTGTTCTGGTCTTGCTCCGTTATGAGCGGTTGTCTCAACCAAATCACAACCGGCATCATCAGCCATCTGCTCCTGCATTTTTCCCGTAGTCTGACTTACGCCCGTAAGCACCGCCCGACGGACAGCAACATCAAGATAATCCGTATGGCCGCCGGGGTAGGTTATGGAAGCGATGCCCTTTTGCGCAAGGTCTTTTATGGCTGTCCTGACTGCTGTATTATAATCAAACGCACCTGACACAACCTGCATATAGGCTCTGTCAAGTGCGTTTTCAAACTGCCGTGAAGCAGTATTGGCAGTTGTTTTGGTAAGATTCTCAAAAAGACCGTTAGTCTTTTCAAGTCCTGCGGCAATAATTTTTTGCAGCTGCCTGTTTTCGGATAAAGGTACTGATTTATACCCAGCTTTCAGGTATATGTCGCTGTCCCTGTCAAAGGACTTTTGAGCGGCGTCACTGAAAAGTTTAACAAGCTCTTTTTCGGTTTTATTTGTAAGCTTTGAAAGCTTTTTAAACACCTCATCGTGAGTTGTGCTCATGCGCTGTAATTGTATCAGCTGCCACTGCGCCGTGTCCGTGGCAAAATCCGTTTTAACAATGCGCCTTGCCATATCGGCAATTATATCTTCTTCCAGCTGTTCGTAAAGCTCCGTGACGCTCTGCGGCAGGCTTTCAAGCTCTTTTGGAGTGAGCATATTTATCTGTCTCCAAACATAATGGAATCAGGCGTTTCAGGTTCGGGAATGTAATTGGCAAGAGCTTCTTCCTCGCTCACCCCGAAATACCAAGAAATAAACTTTTCGGGCTTTAGATACCCCGCATCTACAAGCTGCTTGCGCCTTGCAAACTCGGTGGCAGTATCCTCAAAAATCCCGTCACCGAAAGTAACCGTAGGCTCTATTGCCCCCGACGGCGCAAGATTATAGAGAGATGCATAAATATCGTAAATATAAACAAGGTCTTTGAGAGGCTGCATCAGGCCGCTGTTCTGGATAGTCTTGACGGTATTATATGTTTCCTTGTCCTCGCTGATAATCTGAGTTGCCGTCGCTTTGCCCGTTCTTACGTCAAAGGTAAACGTCCCCGTACTGAAGCCGCACTGCATTTCGATTAATCGCAGCTGTATATTTATAGCTTTCTGGTAAGCCTCCACCCTCATTTCGGGAGTGTAGTCCTTAAACGGCTCCGTTGGATTGACGCCCATATCCAGTACAAGATAAACGTCAGTTGTAAGGTCTCGTGGCTTAATGCCGTTGCTTTTTTGATCTGTGTTTATGGCGGTAATATCAACAATCCTTTTGCGCTTGCCTGTGTGTATTTCGTGAAGGAACTCACTGTAAATTCGGTTAAGCTCACAGAGAGCATCAAGAGAATTTGCATAAATGGAAACAGGCAGCTTCGAGGTATTGTCAACGGTATTGGCAAAGGGCATTTTAAGCTGAACAAAGAGAGGTTTATTCACATTTTTTATGAGAATATCCGCCGGCAGCTCCTTCCATCTCTCTACTTGCGTAAGGGAAACTTCTCCGCCTATGCCGTCGGCATTTTCATAAAAAACACGGTTATTGATATAATAGCCTTCCGGCCGCAAATCAAAGCTTTCGACTTTTACAACGGTTTTACCGTTCAGCTTATCATAATCAGTGAAAAAGCCGGCTTCTGCAACTCCTGCGCCGTTAAACCGTGTTGGGTAAAATCTGTCAGCTGTTATAACATCCGGAATAATATCAGAACCGGAAACATAAGGCTTGAAAATAACTTCTCCCCCTACTCCGGCAAGCTGGATCTTCTCTCTCAGATTCATCAGCACAAACTGCTTTATCTGCTCTTCAATATATTTTGCTCTCTGACTGCTGCCGGCCGATATTTCAACTTCGTTTGTCACGAGAGTTGCCATATATCCGGTGAGCACCGTTACAAATTTGGTGTCGTGCTCATCGGGCTTATTTTCCTTTGTCTGCGAACTGTAAAACACATTGAACCAGCTGTTTATAGCAGCCGCCATTTTATCCGACACTTTAATGTCAGGATTTTTAAACTGTGACTTATTAAACAATCTTCTCACCCAGCTTCTGATTTTTTCAAGTATATTCATCTCATATTCTCCACCTGAACTCTCTTTGAAGAACTGTTCTGCACATATAGCGTATGTCGTCCATAGCGTGGTCATTTTCCTTGATAGGCTTATCTATTGGGCTCTTTTCATCCCAGCGGTAAAGCCGGAACTCCCTTATACTGTCCTTGCAGCTTCTATGAATAAGCAGCTGCTTTTTTGTAAGCATGTTGGCGGTTATTCTTATGCCGTCAAGGACTTCGTTTTCAGCGGCACGGACGCTGAATTTGCTGTGACTGCGCACGCACGCAATAAAGCTTGCAGCAGAGGGGTCAACAACGATATAACGAATGCGGTAATTGCCGGCCAGCTCTTCTACTTTTGCATAATATTCCTCGTCGGTCATAAGCTTTTGGGTCTTGCGGCCGTCATAGTAAAACTCGGCTATCCTTACCGCTTTATCGCCGTCAACACACCAAAGCCCTGCCGAAAAGGGATTAAGGGTTCCGTAGTCAACGCTTATATAATAGGTTCCTGTTTCGGGTACGTCATCGGTTATATTTTCATTACTGAACATAGGATAAACAAGCCCCTCGGCAACGCACCATAATCCCCTCACATACCTGTCATAAAAAACTCCGGAGTAAAGGCTCTCATATCGCTTACGCACCCTTTCGTTGAGGCTGTAATTATCCTCCATAGTAAAGTGAAGATGTAAAATATTTTTTTGCGTCGCCTTTAGAATCCACTCTTTATAAAACCAGTGTTCGGGTCCCTCCGGGTTACAGTTAAACCAGTATTTTGACCCCTCGACGGAACACCTTGCAAGAGCCTGTTCCACAAAGGAGCGGGGCATCAGTGCGGCTTCATCAAGAATAACCCCGGCAAGAGTAATGCCCTGGATTAGAGAAGCGGAGGATTCATCTCTGCCTCCGAAAATATAATAGCGGTTAGTTTTGCCGCCCATTGACACTTCAAAACAGTTTTCACTACGTCGCTCTTTTATTTCTACGATACCTTCAAGCCATTCCGGTAAATGACTGAACACATTGCGGCGGAAGCTTTCTATTGTCTTTCCGCACATGGCAAAAATCGCATTGTCAAACTCGGACATACTCCATAAAATAAAACCTACTGCCATTGACATGGTTTTACCTGAACGTACAGAGCCGTCGCAGATTATACCGTCGTATTTTTTTAGCTTTTCCGTCTGCCACCAAAGCATTGTCTCAAGCTGTTTGGGGCTGAAAGTTTTATACTTCGTCGCTATTCTCCTTTTCGGCCTTTGCCATCGCCTCTTCTACGCCTTGCGCCGACTCCCTTATAGCTTCAAACAGATTGTTTTCGGTTTCAGGCTTTTCCAATACTTTTTCATTCCAGTGATAATTAACTGTCAAATCAAACTGTGCTCCCCGTGCTCCGTCACGGTCATAGAGCCGGCAGTTTGCGTATTCTTCACACTGCAGCTTCGCGCGCATTATCGTGTCCAAAAACTTTGGCTTTGCTTGATAGTTAAGCAAGGACTGACGGCTTGTAAAGCCCAGAGCAAGGGCAAGTCCGGCAATTGTTTTAGGTTTTGCACCGACAACAACAGGATTTCCGTATTTATCCAAAACAGCGTTCCCCTCATCATCGGTGAGCACTTTACCCTCACACTGAGTAAAATAATCGTCTATTTTTTTCTGCATTTCTTCGGGGCTTTTAAATTTCGGCGGTCTGCCGCCTTTGTTTTTTGTGTTCACATATTCACCGCCTCGGTTCGTTGTAATTGTAATTGATTGCAAAATGGTATAAAAAAACCGCCGTTTACAACAGCGGTTTAAACGTAATTCAGATTTTCTTCAGCTTATATTATAGCAGAGACATTCGGGACATTCGGGACAACTTTTAATTTTGACTTTGTTTTTTGATTTTGCTGTTGAATTTCAGGTTTTTGTTATCAATTTTTCTATTATTATTATCCAAATAACGATAACAAATTTTCTTTACATTCTCTTCTGTGTTATCCCCTCCAACTCTTTTTGCCACCTGCCGCCATGAAAAGCCATTAACAAAACGAAAAGTAAATATTTCTCTTGTAAGGCTATCGCTTATTTCTGCTATATAACGTTCAAGGCGCTTGCGTTCATATATGCACCTTTGTTGTTTCGCTGCTATAATCGCTTTCAAATCTATTATATCAGCAACGGATAATTCTATCTTGTTACCATAAGTGGTGCTTCTTGGCATGCCGGAAAGGTTTGGAGAAGATAGAGAAGAAAGGGTTGCTTCCAGCTCCTTGAGACGGCGACAATCGTTCTCTATCTCACGTTTAAGATAATATAACTGTGACAATTCTTTAAGGGTCATTATTTACACCTCTCATTTTTAAACATTTTGTTGGTATCTTGCGTTAATCGGTTTATGTGCTTCTTTCGAATTCGTTGTTTTTTACAATATCTTGCGTAGTGAAGAGACTTTGGATTTTTAGTGCAGGCATCAAACCAAGCTTTTATGTAGTCCCATTCAGCAGAAAGTTTTTCACTGAGTATAGCTATTCCATCCATAAAATCAACCTCCATTTATCTTTACATCCTCCAATCGGCATATGAGAACCGATTTGTTATTTTTTAAATCCTGCAATTCCGCCTGATAAAAGAATCCCTTTTCGTTTTTCCTGAGAGTGCAGCCTGTCAACAAGTACGTAGTCTCTCCAGAACGGGTCATCAAAGAAACTTCTTTGCCCAGATGAAATTTCACTTCTTCAAGTTTCATGGAAGCTCCACAACCTTTATGTAGATTCCCGGAAGATCCGCCCAGAACTTTTCACAGATTTCACTCGCCACCTGAGCGTCATCCAGCCAATAGCCTGTATCGGTCATACAGTCCTTTAACAGCTTCTGAAGGTTATCGGTATCAGGCTTTGTGGTTTTGTATTCTCCGTCCTTGTGCTTCCCCTTAGGAAAGCACCATTTGACCAGCAGTCTGACACCGCTTTTTATGGGCTGGACAGGTTTGTACTTTATCAGATTCCCTATAAGCTTTTGTCTTGCCGCCTTAACCTGCGGCGGCTCATAAAATACAGGCTTACCGGAAATTATTCTGACCTTCTTTTCTTGATGTGTACAAGTAGACGGAATCATTGGCATGAAAAATTCAAGATTAGATGACTCTTGCATTTATATTCGCCCCTCTGTACTCATCATCCATTAACACAAGCAATTCAGTAATACTGTCACTTATGTTAAAAATCGCACATCTCCATTCCGCCCCTCCTTCGCCGTACCATGCACATTCTTCTTTTTTACATTCTTGTTTCAACATCGGACAATATTTTTCCATTTTACTTCACCTCTTTAAATTATTAAAAGCACGAAATGTCTAAATAGTTTTTGTATTGGGGGAGGATGTCGTCGTGCGTGAGCTTTCGCACGACTCCTCCTCCCACGAAAACAGAGGTACGAAAAAAATTATATATTTATATATAGGGTTATTCGCGCCCCCCACGAACAACCTTTATTTTCGTGTTGTTCGTGCCCTTTTTACTGATTCTTTTTTCTATACACAATCCCATTGTCGTAGTAGTAATAATCCGAATACTCTTTGTTGCCGGTTATGCGTTTTTTCACCGCATCAGGTGAAATTCCAAGCGTTTCAGCAAGAGATTTTGTTGATACCGCGCCGTCGACTTCGATTTCAGAATAAGCAATTTCGAATTCCGTTTTTTGTCTTTCTCTTTTGCTTGCTGCTTGCTTTTTTCTTTTTTCGGCAGCTCGTTTGTACAACGGAATATTCTCTCCGTCCGGCTCGATATCTTTAAGGCAGCCTGTCTCATCGGCACAATGCACCGGATACTTAAACCATAAATTAATTGTCGGAAACTTCGGAAATTCACGGAGAGTTCCCTCCACTCTCCACGCTGTAAAAGAGTCTACACGCTGTTTTTCGCTGTTTACTTCCTGCATCATCAGTTTATATGACTGGGGTGACAAAAGCTGACGGCAAGCGTCTGACAGCGCATTTTGACTGCATCTGTCATCCTGAGAAACTTCGCTGTCTTTTCCAAACCTTTGAAGCCATTTAAGGCAGACGCTGCATACTGCCTTGTTCTCTTCGTTGCGGCGCAGGTCGTCGGTTATATCAAGCTCAATAAGGTCAAGCAGTGCATCAGGGTCACGAGCGAAAACTCCCGAACCGCTGGCACGGTCCATGCTGCGCTTTCCGCCCTGCAAGCCTTTTGAATGGTGATGGCAGTAAATTACTGCGCAGCCAAGCTCCGTACACACTTTATCGAATTGATTGCAGAATTTGGCCATCTGATCGGCGGAGTTTTCGTCGCCGGTTATGACCTTATAAATAGGGTCGATAATAACGGCTATGTAATTCTTTTTATTTGCTCTGCGAATAAGCTTTGGGGCAAGCTTATCCATGGGGATACTCTTACCTCTCAGGTTCCAAACATCTATATTGCGGAGATTCTTCGGCTCCCAGCCGAGAGCCTTATAAACATCCTTAAAGCGGTGCAGACATGAGGCACGGTCAAGCTCAAGGTTAACGTAAAGTATTTTCCCCTGGGCGCAGTCAACTCCCAGCCATTTTCTGCCCTCTGCAACAGCACAGCAAAGCTCAATAAGTGCGTAGGATTTACCTGCCTTTGAGGGTCCCGCCAAAAGCATTTTGTGCCCCTGTCTTAAAACCCCGCTGATAAGAGGCGGTGAAAGCTCCGGGAGATTTTCCCATGCATCAGCCATACTTTCAGGCTCAGGTAAATCATCGTTTACACTCTCAATCCACTCATACCATTCATTCCAGCTTTCTTTACCAATGTTTACATCAACCAGGAACTGACGGTTATCCCCTCTCATTACTCCCGGCATCCTCGAAAGCCTTGAGGGATTGCGATTCTGACGGTCAAGCTCCATGCCGTTTTTCTGGCATACGTTATAAAGATAATCGACTCTTTTGCGATATTCCTCATAGCTTGCTGCATCGATTTTCACAATGGCGTGAAGACTCTTTTTTCCGCTGTGTACGAGGCAGGCCACAGGCAGCTCCATTTCACGGATAATAGCATTCTGCTTTTCTATTTCCATAGTGTCCGATTCAATAAGAGCATAGCGAAAATCCGTAACGTTATCGTTTTTCACGCCCTTGCCGTCAAGAGGATTAAAGCGGATCCACGCCCCCGCCTGAGGATTGTAGTCACCGAGTACGCTGCCTATGTCACCGCCGCAGCTGCTCAGCTCATGTATAAGCTGCCCTGCTGTTCTATCATAGCAGCCTTTTGAGGGAAGATGTTTACCGTCCTTTTCCCAGCTTTTTGTTACATATCCCACATTTTCATTGGCTTCAAAAAGAGTTTCAAGATAGGTTATAAGCTCCTTTACGGGATCCCATACGTTTGGGATTTTAATTTCCTTTTCCTCAATCCAATCCCTGTTAACCACAACAAGGTCATCTTTTTCTCCTATAATGTCATTCCAGTCCAGTTCCCGGCCGCCGTTCCTTGCCGGCTGCCAGCCTCTTTCCTGCGCCATTTGGATTAAAGTACCCGCCGTTATAGGACTGCCCGAACCTTGGAAGGTATCCCACTTGCGTCTGCATTCTCCCGAATGATAACGCTTTTCGTCTCTTCTTGACCATTCGTCCCAGCAGGAAACATCATATCCCTCATGCTTCAGAGCCATGCCTACATTTATCCATTCCTGATAGTCAAGCTCTGCGGGATTGATAAAATCAAGTATTTCGGTTAAATCGGTTTTTGATTCCACGTTCAGTCTCCTTTATACTCTGAGGGAATAATATTTCCCGGTATACGCCAGCCGTTTGCAGCAATTCTGTCAATAAGCCTTTTCGCCGTTTCAAACTGCCATGTACCTACATGAAGAAATCCTCTGCCCTCAAGAAAACGTATTTGCTTTGGTGTAGTAAGTCCTGCTGCCTGACGTTTTTCCAGTCGATCAAGAAGCAGCGCCGCTTTCCCTGAATTATCTATTTCGTCGGGCATGATTCCACGCTTTTCAAGGGCTTTCAGCTGCTTTTCCGAGGGCGGCGACATCTCCCAGCCAAAGGCGGGGACATATCCCGACAAATCCTCAGCCTGTATGCTCATTTCAAACTGGAGCGGATCTACAAGCCTCTTCTTACGCTTTCTCATTTCACTAAGCTGCTTTGCAAGAGCTTCCTCTCGTTGAGCTATTACGTCGCTACTTGCCTTTTCCTGAGCCTCTTCAATATCGATTGGACAGCCTGCTGCATTTTCAAGATTTTCTGTCATTTTCTGCGCTACCTCTTCACTTTCGCAGATAAGGCTTGCCGGATGACAAAGCTCATGTCTTTCCGTATGCCATAGGAAGTCAAGCAATAAAAGGTGGTCTTTACCGGGGCATAAACGTGTACCCCTGCCCACCATCTGGCAGTAAAGTCCTCTTACCTTTGTAGGACGTAAAACCGCTATACAGTCAACGGACGGGCAGTCCCACCCCTCCGTTAAAAGCATTGAGTTACAAAGGACGTTATATTTGCCCTTTTCAAAATCTTCAAGGATTTCCGCACGGTCACGGCTTTCGCCGTTCACCTCCGCTGCTTTGAATCCTTTCTCGCTTAGAATGTCCCTGAATTTCTGGCTTGTTTTGACAAGAGGAAGAAACACAACGGTTTTTCTGTTGCTGCAATACTTTGCCATTTCATCTGCTATCTGATAGAGATAAGGCTCTAAAGCTGTTCCAAGGTCTCCCGCTTTAAAATCTCCTGACTGAACCGAGACACCGGACAAATCCATTTTAAGAGGAATTGTCATGGCTTTAATGGGGCTTAAATATCCCTCTCTGATAGCTTGAGGCATTGTGTATTCATAAGCCAAAGATTCAAATACCTGCCCCAAATTTTTCATATCTCCCCTGTCGGGAGTGGCGGTAACTCCGAGAACCTTTGCTTCGTTAAAATAATCAAGTATTCTTCGATAACTGTCGGAAATACAGTGATGCGCTTCGTCGATTATAATCACATCAAAATAATCGGGCGAAAACTGATTTAATCTTTTTTCACGCATGAGGGTCTGAACTGAGCCAACAGTTATTCTGTACCAGCTGCCGAGACAGCTTTCCTCCGCTTTTTCAACGGAGCTTTTAAGTCCCGTTGATTTTTCGATTTTATCGGCGGCCTGCTCCAAAAGCTCACTGCGGTGAGCAAGTATCAGCACTCGCTCACCGCTGCGCACACAATCTTCGGTGATCTTTGCAAAAACTATTGTTTTGCCGCAGCCTGTTGGAAGCACCAAAAGAGTTTTGTCTATTCCGTCTTCCCACTGTTTTTCAACTGCCCTTCTGGCTTCTTCCTGATAAGGTCTCAGCTCCATTTAAAACGCCCCCGGTGTAAATGTCGGTTTCTCTTCCTTTTCATAAAATTTGCTTATTTCGTTGCTCTGTCCCTGAGATCCGTCATCTTTGGTCCATGTATGAATCTTGACTTTACATTTACCCGTTGCCCCTGTTACGCTGTTCCAGTTCATCTGAAGCTTTTCCCCACGCTTGCGCTGACCTATGGAGCTAAAGAAAGCGCAGAGTAAGCCCTCGCATTTTGAGTGAAGAAAGAGATTGTGGCGTATTGTGGTCTTTCCCTGAGGTGAAGTAACCTCAATATTAAGTACCGCCTTATTGCAGGGCGGAAGCTTTGCGCTGCCCTGGTGACGCTCACGCTCAAAGGATAAAACTTTGAAATCATAATCTCCCTCAGGCAAAAGAATATATTCCCCGCCGTCGTTTTCTATAATGTCATCCCAATTAAATTCTCTGTCCATTATGCTTTCCTCCTGTTAAAACGGTAATTTTTTATTTTCTTTGATCATTGCAAAAACCTGTTCCCAGGCTCCTACAAGTACCCCGTCGATAAAAGCGGGATCGTAATTTTTAATGGGTGTTTCCATAGGATAATATCCTTTATCCGAAACTGCCCATTGTATGTCCTGCTGGGTGACGCTGTTCGCTGTCATTAAATCCCGTAAGGCTTTTGGAATGCCGTCAAAATCCGTGCCGGCACTCTCAGCTGATGCAGTCTGTTCTTCAGCCTTTTTCTTATCCTCATAAACTGAGAGATCCTCAAAGTCGGTTTCATTTTGTGAAACTGACGGCACACTTTCAGCAGGCTGTGTTTTTTCTACAGATGTCTGATACCATTCAAAATTTTCAATAAACATTGAAATCTGCGAATACTCAAAGGGGATTTCAAGGGGTAAGTTGTGGCGGTTTTTAGCATCCCAGCAAGGATGATGGGAGGTATACATTACTCTTGAACCGCCCTGCGCCTTATGCTTCGTGCCTTTGTCATCAGTGGCAACCACAAAGGTTTTATAGTTTGCAAAGAGAACCATATCCGCCCATTCCTTGACTAAAGGAGCTACGTTTTTAGTGAGCTTCATTTCCCATCTGTCATAGCTTCCTATTTCGTCGGGCTGCTCGAACTTTCTCATTTTTGCGTGAGCTGTAATTACAACATGAACATTACGTTCTATGATTTCCTCTAAAAGGTTAAGAAGCTTTCCGAACTCCTCAGCGACATATATGTAGCCTTTACCGTAACTGAATCCTTCGATGCTGCTTTTCTTTGCTTTGTCGCACACATGGTTAATGCAAAGCTGCTCTGCCCAGTCGGCTGTGTCGATTATCAACGTCTTACAGCATGAGGGGCAGTCCCTCACCTGCTTAACCTCTTCAAGGAGCATTGTCCAGCTGGAAGGCTTCGGAAATCTTGCAACGTCCATATGTTTTGTGCTCCCCTCAGTATCTATAAATACAGGATCGGGAAACTGAGAAGCAAAAGTAGATTTGCCGATACCTTCCGGACCATATATTATTATTTTTTGAGCTGAGGCAATTTTTCCTCTTGTTATTTGCATTAAAATTCACCTGCTTTCCAGTTCTTTGGTGTTTCATCAGAAGAAGCATATCCATCCTCAATGATTATGCTACACTCATCCCCCGTGCTCACTCTTGTAGCAATCGCCTGAAGATTCTCTTTTTCAAGCCATTCTCCGAATTCTCTGAGAGTATCAAGGTCCATTTGTTCAAGCTTGTCTATAAGTACAAATCCACAGTTAGGATTAAGTTTTCGAACAATAGCAGCGGAAACTTTCAGCTGATCACTGCTGGACATATTGTCCCAGCGTTTACCTCTGTAAGTGAGACTGCCATTCTCAACAGACAATCCTACAAGAGGAAGATCTGCGCTCTGAAGTAAATCCCTTTTGAGACGGCGGGTTTCTTCGAGTTTATCGGTAAGAGCTTCATACTGTCTGCGATATTCAGCTGCTTCTTCCTCAGCTTTTTCTTTATTAAGGTTGTCGCGGATTTTGGCATTAACCATGTCTATATGTCTGATATTTTCCTCTAGTTCTGCCGTTGATTCATCGTGAAGTTCTTCGGCCGATTTACGGGCAATGTTAAGGTTTTCCATTGCGTTCATACACGCCTCGGAAGCCTGTGCCAGCTTTTCGGTAAGAGAATCTACTGTATGTTGAAGTCTTTTAACTTCTTCCTCAAGCTCCGCAGCCCTATTGCGCTTGCGCTGATTTTCTCCGTTTTTGGCAAGTATGTCCTGCTGCCTTGCAATAAGTTCCGCTGCTGAAATAAGGTCCTTCGGCACATCCTGCCAGTATGTCATTTCCTTTGCGTACTTAGCTTTCTGGTCGGCAATCTGACCTATAAAGTGCCTTCGGTTATAAAGTTCATTTTCTTCTTTTTCAAGCTCTGACAGCCTGTCCCCCACACCGATTATTTTAAGTAAAGTATTCGCTTTTTCTTTATCTGAGCTTTCCATAAACTTCGGAAGATTGAGCGCCAACTCTTCGACAAATTCATTGAGTATCTGCTGACCTCCTTTGTTGCCGTTAGGATCAGTAACCTTTAAGTCGCTGTTCTTGCCGGCACGATCTACCACAAGGCCGTTTGATAACACAATGTGAAGATGAGGTGGAATTACTGAACCGTCACGGCGAACCTGTGAAGGGCGGTAACGTTCTCCTCCCAAAGCCCAGGCAATACTGTCAAGCACCGATGTTTTCCCCTGGTTATTTCTTCCTCCGATTATTGTGAGCCCATTCTCCGACGGTTCGAGCTTGACCGCCTTAATGCGCTTTACATTTTCAAGCTCCAGTTTATTGATTTTTATCATTGATTTTTCCTCCTTTGACCGCTATAATAAAAATAAGGTTATTTTCTTTTGCGCTGTTGGTGTTTGCGGCACCTCAGCGCTTTTTTTATGTGCTCTATTAATCCGTCTTCAAAAGCAACGAGAACATCCTCATAGATGATGCCGAATATGAGCAGCGTACTACCTGAGAGAGCAACGGCAATTGTAAGCAGCTGTTTAATTGTTTCCAGCATTGCAGCTATCCTCCTGTACGATCTTGAATAGTTTGGTGTTAATCTCATCAAGCTTATCTTTCAAAGCTTGATTTTTTTCTATTGCCTCTTCGAGAAGCGAAAAAAACATAGGCAGACGATTGACAAAACAAACACAACCTATTTTTTGTCTTCATCATCAGATGGCTGTACAAGCCCTTCACCCTCAACAAACTCGCTAAATATTTTAAGTGTATTTACAGCCTTTTCTGTATTAAAATACATTGATTCAATTTCATCCTGTATATCTTTAATTACTTTCTTATTCACTTTCTCTCACTTCTTCCCCTTTTAATCAGTTCTTTTATCGCTTTAATAACCGCATAGCAAAAGGCAATTGCGATAAATGTTAAAGCTATAACTATCAGTAAACAAAGCACAGCAAAAATAATTGCAACGGCATTCCAGATCAATCCAGTCATTCGTATCTCCTCCTTTTTGTTTTTTACGTTTCTTTGTCCATAAACCAAGTACATTTCGGCTCTTTTTTCATCCGGTTAATAATCGGAATTTCTTTGCAGAAGTAATAAAAATCCAGCTCAAGTCTATTCACACAACAAGCTATTGTGCTATATCCATCCAAAATGCAATCACTGCATTCTGGATATTTCAATTTCTTGTTTTTCATGGCATGTTTTCGTTTCTGCAATATTTTTTTCTTTCTACGGGATAAATTAACCCACGTGACGGATTTACACGGCTTCGGGAAGCTATGCGGCTGGATTTTTCTATAAATCTGTGAATTAACTCCATTGTGAGTAGTTCTGCCTTTGGGGAATTTAAAGAATTTTCCCACATGTGGCAGTAAGTTTCACAGGAAAGACCACCGGAAAGAATAATGTAAACCGTTGTGCTTTTCGGACGTTCCAAAAGAAAATACACATAGCGGAGCGGTATTTCTAATATTTCAACTTGTTTATTGAGCTTTGCACGTTCTTTGTCTGTTATGTTCTCTGAAAGTTTCTTTTCGATAGTACTTTTCACGCTTACACGCTTGCGCCTTACTCTGTTTAAATAGTTCTTTACGGTTCTGACGGCTTCCTGTTCATCGCTGGGCTTTTCCGTTGTTGGAAGAGTAACCGAAAAGTAAATGTCAAAGGGAGAAAAATTCTTTTTAAGTACATCAGAGAGCAGGAGCAACGCCCTTTTCCTGTTGTACCTTGTTTGGGCTTCTCTTGGCATTTTTACCATTCCTTTCTTTTAAGATATTTAAAATATCCGATTTAGAGATCGGAAAACAAACGAAAATGTTACCGATTTCTTTTTGCAATCAATTGCAAAAACTTAAAGCACATCCAGTCTTTCAGTTTTAGGTGTAAGATCCAAGTCGTCGCCTTTTATGTAATGCTCAAATCGCTGGCGAAAAATTACATAGGAATAACTGGTGCTGTTTTTCGGCTTGATAGCGTATCCGAATTCACGGAACAGCCCCTGTCTTAAAGCATCAGAAAGAAACTGCACACTTACTCCCATTCGCTCTGCAGCATCTTTAATTGAAATGAGACATCCTTTTGTGGCTGCCATGTTCATCCTCCTTTCTGTGTGACAAATTGTCGCATTATTTTTTACCTATAAATAACAATCTGAAAGTTTCTCTACCCTTAGGTGTGATAAGTGTCTGCGTGCCGCTCCACTGAGTTTTTTCGTTAAAGCACTCTTTAATATCAAACAAATCATCGTTTTTGTCTGCATAAGGCATAAGCTTACCCTTTTTGTCACGATAGATGTACTTTTTCTCGAGAAGAAAGGCTATAAACTCTTTTTCTTTTATGTCGAGCTGCTTTGCGGTTTCTCTGAAAGAGGTCAAAAGGTTTCTGTCAACAAGCTCATCAAAGTAATCTGCTTTAGGCTGCATGATTTGGTTATCTACCGACAGTTGTGAATTAGCTATTTCCAACGCTTTGCGCTTGTTCTGCTCATCTTTAAGGGCTGTACAAAGCTTTATCATGGTATCAGGGTTTAAAATGGCATTTTCAAGGGTTTCAGGTGTCATATATGCGCCATGCTTACGAATGGTAGGTATGACTTCATCAAATACCCAGCTTTCAAATTTCTCAGCAGACGGAAGCTTACTGTGAGTAATAAGTCGGTAAACATCGCCTTCAGGGATGAATTTTGTTTGTTGAGTTCCGCCGTTGGAAGGGGTCGGTAAAACACAGACCCCTTTGCAATGAGCTGTGATAGCGTCAGCTGGACGCTGATACCCAAGTGCTACTGCTACATCCTTTCCACAGAACAGCGGCTTGCCGTTCTCTTCAATTGTTCTAACCTCACCAAATTCCTCGTTTTTGAAAATCTGTAATTCATTCATGTACTTTTCCTCCATTTCTAAATATCAAGTATCTTCTTAATACTCGTAATAATTTTGGGAGTCGTTAATTCACCTGTCATAATACGATGGAGATATCCACTGTCAAAATAACCGTGTGTGTCTTTTTTTACTTCTTCGACCAGCCATTTTTGATTTCTGTCAATTGCTACAAGTTTTGTTTTAATTTCCTTACCAAACGTACAAAGTTTTTTCATAAATAAATTCACCTCTTTTCCTATTGACTATTACGAAAAATAGTAATATACTTATCTTGCGGTTAAAATATTAACTAAATCTCGTTTATATCTCTATGATATTACTGAATTCAGAAATTGTCAATAGAATGTTTCGAGATTTAGTAATAATGATGTTATTACTAAAAACTGAGGTGGTATTATGGATGATTTGTATAAAAAAATAGAAACGCTATGTAAGGAACACGGGATTAATATTACTGTAATGTGTAAAAAAGCAGGCGTGCCACGTTCAACATTATCAGATTATAAAGCTGGAAGAATTAAAAGTATTTCAACAGATAAGCTGGCTAAAATCGCAAATTTTTTCGACGTTTCAATTGATTATTTACTTGGTAACGTTTCTGAGCCGTTTTTTTACTTAGATAACGAACGTATACTGCGAGATATAAATAGTTATTACTCTGACTCAGTTGTTCCTGATGGATTTTCACCAATCCCTGAAACAGAAAAAAAGCCGCTCGTAGGCAGAATTGCCTGCGGCGACCCTATATTAGCAGAAAGCAATATAGAAAGTTATGTAGATGTTCCTAAAGGAAAGGGAATTGATTTTTGCTTAACTTGTAAAGGAGACAGTATGATAGAAGCCGGTATCTTTGATGGAGATATTGTGTATATAAAAAAGCAACCAGAAGTTGAAAACGGCGAAATAGCAGCTGTCCGCATTGAAAACGAGGCCACATTAAAAAGAGTTTATGTTTATTCAGATTATGTGATGCTTCAGCCAGCAAACAGTTCTTATCAACCTATCGTAATCTCAAAAGAAAAAATGAATGATATTACTATTGAAGGGAAAGCAGTCGGATTCACACATTGGTTTTGATATTATCAACGATGGGAGGATTTTAAATGAACGTAATTGCAAATATAAAAAAATTTTTAATTGGATCTATTGATAAAAAGCACGACGGGAAAAATGTTCCCAATCCCACGAATGACCCCTATTTAAGAAAATGGAATAATCGCAAAAAACCAAAAGTTTTCTTTGTAGAAAAAAGCAAACTTCCTTTTAAAACTGAGTACGACTTTTCACGCATTCGAGCTTTTGATTTTGGAATGGAAGGATGTCGAATTTCTTATTTTATAGATGGCCAAAACAGAAATGTAGCAACTAGAGATATTTTATCTCTAAATTCAGTTTTGCGAGAAGAGCATAAAAACAATCCAGAAATGCCTTTGTTTCAAATAAGAGCCGATAAAATTCGGTTTTCGTCCAAAGATGAGATGACAGGGAGTGATGATTATTCTCGTTTATTTCTTGAACCGCTCACCCCTACCGGAAAACTGCCAAAATATCCAATGTTATTAAGATTTAAGACATTATCAAATGATGAATCTTTTCGTGGATTAAAAGATGTTTGGGGAGATATTTTTTATAATCAAAATGGTGAAATAGGGAAAATTTTTATCCGTCTTTCTTTAAAAAATAACATTTGGATAGTAAAACGAACTTTTTCTTCAAAATAAAAAACGCCCTACCCTGCGCAAACAGGATAGAGCGTCGTGACAGCCCGAAGGCGGTCATATTGTGTGTGAATTAATATTACCATACCTTCGGCTGAATTACAATAGTCGAGGGTGTTTTTATGCCCATTTAGGAGGTAATATTATGTCAGAGAAAAAATCAAGAGGTAAATATGGCGCCGGAACATACACTCAAAAGGGTAAAAATTATGAATACCGTGTATGGGTTATAAACCCTTATACCAATCTTCCGGAACGTAAATCTTTTTCAGCTCCTACAAAAGCCAAGTGTCGTGAAAAGGCAAAAGCCTATGAAGCGGGAAACAGTATAGGAGATACTCGTGCATCTGTTAAGACTCTGCCAACACTGGGAGAGTGGGCGGAAGAGTGGCTGCCAATCTATAAGGGCGATGTAGGCAAGGATACTTTTGTTGGCTATAAAGCAAATTTGAAACATATAACTTCGGACAAAATAGCTAACCTGAAGCTTCGTGATATAAAGCCAATTCAGGTTCAGGACTTTCTCAACCGCATGGCTGAAAACAATTTATCAAAATCGGTTATAAAATGTGTCAAATTCCTGTTAAATGCCATGTACGAAGATGCGATTGACAATGATTTATGTGTGAAAAATCCTGTCAGAAGGGTTAAGCTTCCCGAAAACGCCAAAGCTGTTGAACGGCGTGAAATATGGACTGATAACGAAATTCAAACAATAGAAAAGTTTGCTAAAACAGATTTTGAAAATTTCGGTGCAGCAATGCTCCTGATTCTTTACTCAGGATTAAGAACCGGTGAGCTGCTTGCAATTAATTTAAGCAGGGATTTAGATGAAAACAACATTCTTCATGTGCGTGGCAGTCTCACTGCATCCCGCACCATAGTCAGTGACACAAAGACCAAAAAGCACGTCGGAGATATACCTCTGCCTGAGGATATATGTGAACTTCTGCGCAACTTAGGACGTGATACCCTTTGCCCCAAAAACGACGGTACTACCGTCAGTACAAGTACATTTCACAAGCGATACAAGGATTTTTTTGAGCGCATGAATAATTGGTGTGAAAACAATAACCTCTTGCCGGTTCGCTTCTTTACCGCACATTCCACACGACACACCTATCAGTCCAGGCTCAATGCTGCCGGAGTAGATCTCCCTACTGCCCGTGACATTCTGCGTCAGTCAGATGTAGTTATGACAGCGCACTATACCCACACGGATATTGAACAGAAAAAGAAAGCTGTCAACGAAGCTTTCTCACTAAAACCAAAAAGCAATTAGGAGAAAAAGGGAGATTTAAAGAATTTCACCGATAAAAGAAAAAGCCCGAAACTACGAAGAATAACGTAGCTACGGGTTTTTTCACTGGTGCGGATAACAGGAATCGAACCTGCATGAAGGAATCTTCACTAGAACCTGAAT
>CAUDRD010000003.1 GCA_958451705.1 uncultured Oscillospiraceae bacterium | reverse complement strand
TTTTCAGTTTTTTCCCCTTCGTCTTCCCTTTTGGAAAATGAAGCTAAAGTTTCGTCATCAACACAGATGTATTTTGAATTGGCCTTTATGCTGTCCATACAGCAGTTTCTGGCTATGCTGAAAATCCACGCTTTCGCATTTGTGCCGGCTCTGTAATTCCGTGCCGACCGCATAACTGCGAGAAACGTTTCCTCTTGCACATCCTCTGCAAGCTGATAATCCTTTACTAATGACAAAGCAAACAAAAAAATCGGATTTTTCATTTCATCATATAATTGTCTGAGCGCCTCACGGTTCCCCTTTGCAATTTCGCATATACACAAATCTAACTGCCTGCCCGTCATTTTCTCATCCCCTTTATGTCTCTGCTTATATATCTATCTGAAACTACAAAATGCATAATTTTTTTGATTTATTATAATACAGTTCACAAAGCAAATAAATCAAAAGTCTTAAAATCCCTTTAATCTACCTCTAATTTTTTGATGAAAACAGGTAATATCTAATATAGTAGGAAAAAACTGCCTTCTCTTCCATTACCCCGTCTTGTTTTTAAATTTAAATAATGGTAGAATAATTTGTAATATTCTGTTTCACAAGGAGGAACAAATGATGAGTAAAGAAAAATTCTACATCACAACACCCATTTACTATCCGTCTGCTAAGCTCCATATAGGCCACGCTTACTGCTCGGTAATGGCGGATACAGTCGCCAGATATAAGCGAATGCAGGGTTATGATGTAATGTTCCTCACAGGCACCGACGAACACGGACAGAAAATTGAGGAGATTGCAAAGAAAAACGGTGTAACACCTAAGGAATACGTTGACAAGGTAGTTGCAGGAATTAAAGATTTATGGTCACTGATGAACGTAAGCTATGACCGTTTTATCCGCACAACCGACGATTATCATGTAAAGGCTGTTCAGAAGATTTTCCGTGCTCTCTATGAAAAGGGAGATATTTACAAGGGCGAGTACAAGGGAATGTACTGCACACCCTGTGAATCTTTCTGGACCGAAACTCAGCTTGTTGACGGCAAATGCCCCGACTGTGGACGTGAAGTAAAGAAAGCTTCAGAAGAGGCCTATTTCTTCCGTCTTTCAAAGTATCAGGACAGAATCTTAAAGCTTCTGGAAGAGAATCCTGAGTTCCTTGAGCCTGCGTCACGCCGCAACGAAATGATAAACAATTTCATCCGTCCCGGCCTTGAGGATTTATGTGTTTCAAGAACCTCTTTCAAATGGGGCGTACCTGTTGATTTCGACGACAAGCACGTTGTATATGTATGGGTTGACGCTCTGACTAACTATATCACAGCTCTCGGCTACGGCTCCGACGAAACATCCCTTTACGAAAAATACTGGCCTGCCGACATTCACCTTGTAGGTAAGGAGATTGTCCGTTTCCATACAATCATTTGGCCCGCAATGCTCATGGCTCTTGACCTTCCCCTTCCCAAAAAGGTTCTCGGTCACGGCTGGCTCAACTTTAACGGCGACAAGATGAGCAAATCGAAGGGCAACGTTGTTGACCCCTCCATTCTCTGCTCACGCTACGGCGTTGATGCAATCCGTTATTTCCTTTTAAGGGATATCCCCTTCGGCTCTGACGGAAACTTTACAAACGAAGCCCTCATTAACCGCATTAACTCCGACCTTGCAAATGACCTTGGAAACCTTGTTTCCAGAACCGAGGCAATGGTTGGCAAATATTTTGGCTCAGTTCTTCCCGAAGACAGAGAAGCCGGCGACTTTGACGACGACCTTATTGCCACTGCTGTTGCTGTAAGAGAAAACGTCGAAAAGCAGATGGAAACTCTCCAGTTCCCCAATGCCCTTTCCGAAATTTGGAAGCTTATTTCAAGAACTAACAAATATATTGACGAGACAATGCCCTGGGCTCTTGCAAAGGACGAAAGCAAAAAAGCAAGACTGGGTGCGGTTATGTATAACCTGTGCGAAAGCATACGCATTATTTCTTCTCTTATCGCTCCCTTCCTTCCCGCAACGGCACAGACCATTCAGGAGAGATTTGTTTGCGACAAAGCTCTCTTCTCCTACGATAACGCCGCTTCATGGGGACTTCTTCCCGCAGGTACAGAGATTAAAAAGGGCAGCATAATCTTCCCCCGTCTCGACCTTGCAAAGGAGCTTGAAGAGCTCGAAAAGCTCACAAAGAAGCCTGAGCCTGAGAAAAAGGAAATTCCCGGCATTGCTGAGATGATTTCTATTGACGATTTCGGTAAGGTTGATTTAAGAGTTGCAGAAATTAAAGACTGCTTCCCCGTTAAGAAATCAAAGAAGCTGCTTCAGATAACCCTTGACGATGGCACGGGAACACCCAGAACCGTGGCTTCGGGAATTGCCCCCTGGTACAAGCCCGAAGACCTTATCGGTCACAAAGTCATGGTTGTGGCAAACCTTAAGCCCGCAAAGCTCTGCGGAGTCGAAAGCTGCGGAATGATTCTCGCCGCTGACTGTGACGAAAACGACGTAAAGGTTGTTTTCGTTGACGGAATGCCCAACGGAGCAAAAATAAGATAAATCAATATGTAAATAATAAATGCCGGCAAAACTGTCGGCATTTAAACTTACTGAACATTTAATACAATCCCTCCGTCATGGCTGTGCCGTGACACCTTCTTTGCACAAGGGAGGCGTTTTTCTCTGCTCTCTTCAGCACGAGCAAGTGCCTTTATCTCAAAATCCAACTGACAGAAGGAACATTTCAAATGGAATATATTTTTGACTCTCACGCTCATTATGACGATGAAGCTTTTGACGAAGATCGCTTTGAGCTTATAGAATCCCTTAAAGAAAAAGGAGTATGCGTTGTAATAAATTGCGGCTGCACTCCCGAAAGCACCGAAACTGCTTTGACCCTTTCGGAACGGTATGATTTTTTCTACGCTGCAAGCGGTATTCATCCTGAAAACATCCCCTCTCCTGAAGAGGACGAAAAAGTTTTTGGCAAAATAAAGGAACTGGCAAAACATAAAAAATGTGTCGCCATAGGCGAAATCGGCCTCGACTATCATTACGATGACGGTGCTCCCCGTGAAAGACAGATTTACTGGTTTGAAAAACAGCTTATTCTTGCCAATGAGCTTTCACTGCCCGTTATAGTCCATGACAGAGACTCCCATGCGGATGTTTTGGAGCTTCTGAAAAAACACCGTCCAAAAGGCGTTGTGCACTGTTTCAGCGGAAGCCTCGAAATGGCTCAGGAAGTGCTGAAACTGGGAATGTACATAGGTCTCGGCGGCGCAGTCACTTTTAAGAACGCCAAAAAGCCCGTACGTGTTGCAGAGAGTATCCCCCTTGACAGGCTGCTTCTTGAAACCGATTGTCCCTATATGGCTCCAGTCCCGTTCAGAGGCAAGAGGTGCGACTCTTCAATGATTGCCCTTACTGCTGAGAAAATAGCCGAAATCAGAGGCATCACCGCAGATGAAGTTCTCAGGGCAGGAAAAATAAACGCCTCTGCTCTTTTCGGCATAGAAGCGTAAAATTTATCCCCTTGCAGCTGACTGTAAGGGGAATTTTTGAATAAAACAACATGTGCAACTGCCGGTTGCTAATATTTCAAAGGATACTTGGTCGAATTTACTTTAATTTATTGGTACAATCAGGGCAAAGAAAGGGAGTGAGTTTATGACACTCGGACAAAAAATTTTTGAGCTGAGAAACCAACAAAAAATGACGCAGGGTGATTTAGCCGAAAAGCTCAATGTATCAAGGCAGTCAATTTCAAAATGGGAAACTGATGCCAGCGTTCCGGAACTCGACAAGCTCATTATGCTAAGCGATTTATTTAACGTAACAATGGATGAGCTTGTAAAGGATGAACTACCAGAAAAGAGCACTGATGAAGGAAAGGAAACAATGCAAAAAAGCAATCCTGAAACAGTAGTTATAAACAAGCAGATGAGCACGCAGAAAATAATAGGTTTTATACTCCTTGGTGCGGGAATTTTATCACTGCCGCTGCTCTTTATTATAGGACCTGCTACGCTTATTTTCAGCACAGCCTTTATATTTTTCAGTCTCATATACTTTTTCATCAAAAAACATGCAGGTCTTTTTATCGCATGGATACTGACAATTGCTGCGTTAATATTTTTTCCAACCTGTACAAGTGTAAACATTTTCTTTTTTCTCTATGGAAGTCTGTATTATAAGATGTTTACATTACAGACATTTATTGCTGTCTGCCTATGGATCTGGATTATTTCGCTTATTGTCTATACTGTAAAAACCATAAAGAAGAGAAAAACTTAACCGATTTTAAAATCTAATTTTCTTTATTTTAATATTGACATCATAAAATCACAGTGCTATAATGCGTAGCGTATTCGGTAGGTGAGGCTCCTACAGGGATATGGATTGCTGCCGCGGAATCGTGGAGACACGATGAGAAGGTTTGAACAGGCTGTATCGAAACCAAGGTACAGCATAATGCAATTTCACCGCCCTGTAAAGCTAAAGCTCAGACGAAGATATAAGAGTTTACGCTCCCGTATGTTCTTACCGAATATACGGGAGTTTTTATTTTGCAAAGAAAGAGAGGTGCGCCAGAATGGATAACGGTCATCACCGAAGTTTTATTTTAATAAAGAAAATGATGGTTAACGAAAAATATGCTTTCAGGCGCACTTTGCCTGTGGCTTAAGTTTAGTGCGGCAAAATGAAATTGACCATCGTTTTCATGTTTCGGAAACGATGGATTTTTTATGCCTTTTTAAGAATTAGCGCCTTTAAGGCGATTACATAGATATTAATTTTAAAAATGTGAGGTGACGGATAATGGACGCAGGAAGTAGTAATGGTATTAAACCGAAAGGGCGAAATAAAAATACAGAATACGGCTGTGTCCGTTTTCTGTCATAACAGGGAATAATTGCCCTTTGATTTGTGCCGTACTTCCTTTAGCTTATCAAAAAACGGAGGTACTGTAGAATGAAAAAAATGATTAAAAGAAAAATTGCGGCAGATTTTGTCCGCAGAGACGAAATTAAAGCAAAAATGATATTTGCTTCTTCTCATAACGAAAATGAAGTTCTGAAAGAACTCAGCTCATCACCTAACGGACTCACACAGGCTGTTATTGAACAGTCAAGAGAAAATCACGGTAAAAACATCGTGACCCACGGCAAAAGGGAATCTCTTTTTAAAAGGATAGTCAGCGCTTTTGTGAATCCTTTCACAGATATTTTGTTTGCCCTTGCGCTGGTTTCCGTTGTAACCGATATAATTTTAGCGGCCCCCGAGGACAAAAACTATGTTACTGTAATAATTATTACAACAATGGTTATGATTTCCGGCCTCCTGCGTTTTATTCAGGAAACACGCAGCGGCAATGCGGCGGCAAAGCTGTCAAAAATGATTTGCACTACCGCCTGTGTTGAAAGAGCGGAAACGGGAAAAAATGAAATCTCCATTGACGAGATTGTTGTAGGGGATATTATTTATCTCTCTGCCGGAGATATGATTCCTGCCGATGTGCGCATTTTGTCGGCAAAGGATTTGTTTGTAAGCCAGTCGGCCCTTACCGGAGAAAGCGAACCGGTCGAAAAACAGGCAAATGTCACTTCAGACTCAGATGCCCTTACGGAGATTTCAAACCTTGCCTTTTTAGGCAGCAACGTAATAAGCGGCAGCGCAAAGGCTGTAGTTATTGCAGTGGGCAACGATACCATGCTGGGAACAATGGCTAAAGATTTAAGCGTTAAGCCGCCGAAAACCACCTTTGAAAAAGGAGTCAATGCCGTTTCCTGGGTGCTTATAAGATTTATGCTTGTAATGGTGCCGATAGTGCTGTTCATTAATGGATTTACTAAAGGCGACTGGCTTGACGCACTGCTTTTCGCAATATCGGTAGCCGTAGGTCTTACCCCTGAAATGCTTCCCATGATAGTAACCACCAACCTTGCAAAAGGTGCCGTAACTATGGCTAAAAAGAAGGTAATTATCAAAAACCTTAACGCCATACAGAATTTAGGTTCTATGGATATTCTGTGCACCGATAAAACGGGAACCCTTACTCAGGACAAAGTTGTTTTGGAGTACTATCTCAATATAAACGGCAACGAAGATAAAAGAGTGCTTCGCCACGCTTTCCTTAACAGCTATTTTCAGACAGGCCTTAAAAACCTTATTGACATTGCAATAATTTCCCATGAGGATGACTTAAGCAGTGACAATTTAAAGACAGAGTATACAAAGGTGGATGAAATCCCCTTTGACTTTAACCGCCGCAGAATGAGCGTAGTTGTCGCAGACCAAATGGGAAAAACTCAGTTAATTACAAAGGGCGCTGTTGAAGAAATGCTCAAATGCTGTTCATATGCAGAGCTAAGCGGAAATGTAGTCTCTCTCAGTGATGAGGTACGCAAGTTTATCATAAAAAAATCAGACGAGCTTAACGCAAAAGGTATGCGTGTTATTGCCGTTGCCCATAAAACAAATCCCGCTCCCGTAGGACAGTTCGGGGTAAAGGACGAATCCGACATGGTGCTTATAGGCTTTCTCGCTTTCCTGGATCCGCCTAAAGCCACTACTGCAAGTGCAATTAAAGCTCTCAATGACCACGGCGTCGGTGTAAAAATTCTTACAGGCGATAACGAAAAAGTTACGTCAAGCATTGCGAAACAGGTTGGTCTTAAAGTAAACGAGATACTTCTCGGCTCAGATCTTGATAATTTAACCGATGAAGAGCTCTCCGAAAAGGCGGAAAATATTACGGTGTTTGCAAAGCTCTCCCCGGAGCAGAAGGCAAGAATAGTGAAAATTCTCCGCAGAAACGGTCACTGTGTGGGCTATATGGGCGACGGAATCAATGACGCCGCCGCTATGAAAGCTTCTGATGTAGGCATCTCGGTTGATACGGCAGTGGACATTGCAAAGGAATGTGGCGACGTTATTCTTCTGGAAAAGGATTTAAACGTCCTTGAGGACGGAATCATTGAGGGCAGAAAAACATATGCCAACATGATTAAATATATTAAAATGACCGCTTCTTCAAACTTTGGAAATATGTTTTCGGTACTTGCCGCAAGTGCCTTTCTCCCCTTCCTGCCAATGGCGGCAATTCACCTTATACTCCTTAACCTTATCTATGACCTTTCCTGCACTGCCATCCCCTGGGACAATGTGGACAGTGAATTTTTAAAAAAGCCTCGCAAATGGGATGCTTCGTCGGTGAGCAAATTCATGCTGTGGATTGGTCCCACAAGCTCGGTTTTTGATATTACAACATATCTGCTTATGTATTTCGTAATCTGCCCCGTGGTAACAGGCGGACAGCTTTTCCATCAAATAACCGATCCCGCCGCTCAGGCTCTTTACATTGCGGTTTTTCAGGCGGGCTGGTTTGTTGAATCAATGTGGAGCCAGACCCTTGTAATTCATATGATAAGAACGCCTAAAATCCCCTTTGTACAAAGCCGTGCTTCAGCTTCTGTAACGCTTCTCACCTTTACAGGCATCGCTTTTGTAACAGCTATCCCCTTTACACCTGTTGGAAATCTGCTGGGTCTTGCAGCACTTCCTCCCGTTTACTTCGGATGGCTTGCCCTTACAATCGTCTGCTATATGGTGCTTGCAACATTTATGAAGAAAATGTATGTAAAAAAATACGGCGAACTTTTGTGAGGTGTAAAAGGACTCCCCTTTACAGAGAACTAAAACGCAGGCTGATGCTTTAATGCATCAACCTGCGTTTTTATTGTATATGCATTTTAAAACAATGTTGAAAATAAAAATAATATATAGTATTATAGTAAAAAAATATACGTAGTGAGGAAAAAATGGAAAAGACATCGATAAATAACACAAGAATTGTATATTTGGATTTTCTAAGAATTTTTTCTGTTTTTTTTATGATACTTCTGCATGTGGCTTCTAAAAGTTGGTATAAGCCCTCTGTAACATCTGTACAATGGATAGTATCGAATGCATGGGACGCATTGGCGCATTTTTGTGTACCTGTGTTTGTAATGATTTCCGGAGCGCTTTTTTTAAACCCCAAAAAAGAAATATCTCTTAAAAAGTTATATTCCAAAAACATCTTGAGAATTATCACCGCATTTGTTTTTTGGTCAGCGGCATATGCAGTATATGTTCACTTTATATCACCTGATAAAACTGTACCATTTTCAATCACTGCTTTTCTCAGTGATTTTATATACGGACGATATCATCTTTGGTTTCTTTTCACAATAGTCGGGCTCTATATTATCACTCCTCTTCTGAGAAAAATTACAGAAAGCCGATTTCTGACTAAATATTACATAGTTATATTTTTCATATTTATCTTATGCTTTAACACTATTTCAGTAATAGATTTTTTCAAAGAACCTGTTGAAACTATTTCTGAAAAAATATCCATAGGACTAGCCTGCGGATATTCAGGATACTTTGTTTTAGGATATTATCTTGCAAATGAAAATTTTTCAAAAACTGCAAGAAAAGTCATATATGGAATAGGCATTCTATCCGCCTGCCTTACAGTGATGCTTTCCACCCTTTCCTCTATTAAAGCAGACAAAGGTAATATAGAAATGCTGAACAATCTGCTTCCAGGTATGTTCTTCTGGGGAGCTAGCATATTTGTATTTTTCAGATACCACTTTTCTGATATCAATCTTTCTGAATCAAAATGGAAATTTGTTTTACTTCTTTCTAAACTCAGCTTCGGAATATATCTAGTTCACGATTTCATAATTACTCTTCTGGAACAAATTGGAATTACAACTCTTTCATACAATATATTTCTTTCCATTCCAATTAACACTATGTTGGTTTTTGTTATTAGCTTTATTATTACTTATGTAATAAGCAAAATTCCGATTCTAAATAAATATATCATTTAATATTCTTCTTGTTCTGCACTACCGGCTATCATCAACTATAAGAATACATTAAAAATGCCTTGAGAAATATCTCAAGGCATTTTTATCTACAACAACTTATTAAAACAGTCCGGCAATAACCTCCGGAAGTCCATAGGAAAGAGATGCTATTATAACACCGGCAATGAATACACCGGCAGCAATAACGGGGAATGACTTTTTAATTGGCAAATCCATAAGTGCCGCTACAAGAGCTCCTGTCCAGCCTCCGGTTCCAGGGAGAGGTACGGCAACAAATGCCAACAGACCTAAAACCAGATTGTTTTCCACTTTTTTACTCTTCTTTGCCGCTCTCTCTTCAAGCTTAAGGACAACTCCCCTTAAGATATTGTGCTTTTTCATAAACTCGAAAATGCGCTTAATGAGCAAAAGAATAAAGGGAATGGGCAGGATATTGCCTATAAAACAAATTGCAAATGCGGGAAGCAGCGGAACGTTAAGTATTGACGCTGCAATAAGTCCGCCTCTCAGCTCTAAAATCGGCATAAGAGAAATTACAAAAATTGTAAGCTCCGCCGGAATTGTGTCGCTGAAAAAGGCTATCATCTGATTTACTAAAGTTTCTGTCACTTTACCACCTCGTTAATCTTTTCATAATTAATTTACTTAAATTCTTTTTTTCTGCATAAAGGCGTGTGCCTTTTTGAGAATTGATTTGTCGTTTTCAAATTTCAGGGTCTTCATAGCTTCATCATAACTCAGCCACACGGAGCTTTCAATTTCCTCTTCCTGCAAAGTTACGTCCTGTGTATCACTTTTTGCAAGAAAAATAGTTACATTCTTTTCCACCTTGCCCTGTATAGTATAATCAGAGCGTGAAGCAAATTCAGGAATCAGCTTAACTTTAAGACCCGTCTCTTCAAAAACCTCTCTAAGGGCAGTTTCTTCAAAACTTTCACCCTTTTCAACGTGTCCTTTGGGAAATCCCCAGTGAGCGCTTCGCTTATTCTTAATAAGAAGGAATGTTCGCTGAGGTCCTTTGCCGTTAAATACCACTGCGCCGCATGATCTTTCATAAAGACAGTCAAGGGTGTAAGTACCAGGCTTTTCGGCAAAGCTTATAGCCTGCTCAATTTCATTGACAATAAATCTTTTGCTTTTTGGAGAGACAACGAGAACATCATCACCCAACTTGTGGTGAACAACCGCAATTATTCTTCCGTCAAAGCTTTTGACCGGATGGTCAATACCCATAATATACGCCATCATAACTCCGCCGGAAATTCCAAAAACGCCTTCAACAACGCCGAAATTAAGTCCATATTTAAAACCTTTTTCCGGGTCGGCAGAATGCATGGCTCGGGTTACCCTGACCTTTGCATATTTCCCTAACATTTTAAAACCGCTTTCTTTCAAATTCAAAACGTCTTATTTACTGCTTTTGTTTTCGGTAGGTAGCAATTAACGCTTTGTGACAATACAGACTTATTATACCAATTTCATCCATTTCTTACAAGTAGTTATCCCTTACTTTTAAATTTTTCCTCCCGATATTGTATTTAGTTTATAAATATGTTATTATTTTTTGTATGCGGAAAAGAAAGCGGGTGGTATATTTGAAAACTCTTTATATAACCGACCTTGACGGCACTTTCTTGAACCCAGAAGGAAAAGTAACCGAAACTTCGGTGTCACTTATAAATAAAATGATTGACAACGGCCTGCTTTTTACAGTGGCAACTGCAAGAAGCCGTGTTTCCGCACAGCAGATTTTACAGCAGTTAAATTTAAATATACCGGTTGTGCTTATGAACGGAGTGTTTATTTTTGACCCGGTAAAGGATGAGTATTTATCAGTAAGTTCAATAAGTGAAAAGGCAGTACAAAAAGCCATTAAGATTTTTGAAAAACATAATCAAACACCATTTATGTTTATCTTTTCAAAAGGCAATATAGACCTCGAATACACTTTACTTGCTAATAAAGCACAGCAAGACTTTTATGAGGAGAGAAAACATAAATATAAAAAGTTCCAAAAGGTGCCTGTTTTATCCGCTTTGGGAAAATCCGTAGTATATTTTGCGGATTTAGTAAGCTATGAACAGGGAAAGCCGCTTTTTGACGAAATTTCACAGCTCAACGGAGTTTCCGCCGTATTTTATAAAGATACATACTATGACTGCTGGTACCTTGAAGTTTTTAGCGACAAATCAAGCAAAACCAGTGGCATGGAATTTATAAAAAAATACACCAAAGCAGACAAAACGGTGGCTTTCGGCGATAATCTCAACGACATCGCCATGATGAAAGCCGCAGATTATTGTTGCGCCGTCTCAAACTCAAGAGAAGAGGTGAAGGGTATTGCTCACAAAATCATAGGACAAAACAGTGAGGATGCTGTGGCAAAAGAAATATATGACATGTTTTACACAAAACATACCGAATAATTTGCCTCTGTGTATTGTAATATTTATTATGTTAATGATATAATAGTTTAGTTGTGCAAAGCATGTTATTTTTATGTTAATATATTAAGGTTGTGATTGAAATATCAAGATTTGATAAAGCGTACATGCGCTCATACAAAATAAATCCGCAGTCCGAAAAAGAATTTTTCGACTGTATAAGTGATATTTATTTTACAGATGAGGTTCAGGGGCTTGCTGTTTACGAACAGCATATGGAAATAAACAGACTTCAGCACATTACAAGCGTAGCTTATTTAAGCTACCTTATTTGCAAAAAAATGGGCTGGGACTATGTTTCCGCAACAAGAGGAGCAGTTTTGCACGACCTTTTCTATTATGACTGGCATGAAAAGGATTCCTCACACAGACTTCACGGTTACCGTCACCCCGGCTTTGCCCTTAAAAATGCAGAAGCCCTTTGCGGCGACAAGCTCAATGACCTTGAAAGAGAGGTAATACGCCGCCATATGTGGCCCCTTACCCCTACCCCGCCTATGAAAAAAGAGGCTTTTGTTGTAAGTATGTGCGACAAATATTGTGCCACAAAAGAACTTATCGTTTCAATTGTGCCTAAACAGGCTCGCCGTTTTCATTCAGAGACAGGAATAGTTCCTTCTCGTCCAAAAGCCTGACAGGAGGTACTTTTATGTTAGAAAAAATTGCTTTAATCGCTATTTACTTTTTCTTTTACAGTGCGCTTGGCTGGCTTGTTGAGTCTATATACTGCTCACTGGCTGCGGGAAAAGTTATAAACAGAGGTTTCCTTACAGGACCTATCTGCCCCATTTACGGCACAGGCTCCGTTGTAATGACTCTTGTTCTCACTCCTCTCAAGGAATATCCGATTTTAGTTTTTATTGTCGGTCTTGTGGTTTGCGATATTGTTGAATTTGTCACCAGCTATATTATGGAGAAACTTTTTCATGCACGCTGGTGGGACTATTCAAACAAATGGCTTAACATTCAGGGACGTATTTGCTTCAGGCACTCAATGTACTGGGGAATTGCATCAGTTCTTTTCATCTACTTTGTCCACCCCAATATCGGAGAAAAAATATTCTCAGATATGCCGGCAAAATATCTTTATATAATCCTTGCGGTTATCCTTGTGATTTTTGCCTTTGACCTTGCCAATGCAGTACGAAAAGCCATGGATATTAAGGCTATGATGGATAAGCTCAAAAAGCTTAAAGACAACATTACGGCAAAATATGAAGAATCCTCAGAAAGCGCCGCAAAACGCCGTGAAAGGCTTAGACAGCTTATTTCAGAGTATAACGATCAGATTTCAGAAAACATCAACTCAATTACAAACTACTTTAAACATGACCATGCTAAAGAGGATAAGCACAACCGAATGGTGGACACTTACCCTAACCTTGAGAGCGGTTCAAAAAAACAGCTTGATAAAATCAACAGTCTTTTAGAGGAAATAAAGCGTCTCATATTTGAAGACGACAGCGAAATGTATTAATAAAACTAATCTTAAAGCGCAGAGTTGCTACACTCTGCGCTTTTTTCATCAGCTATTCAGTTATAACCGTAACCTTGCTTTTTTCCATAACCGTAACCCGAATAATCTGCATAACCCCCATGTGACGACGCTTTTTCAACATTATTGTAAATAGCACCTAAAATTGGCGTACCGCTGTCGGAAATAGCGGAAACTGCATCCTGAATAAAGGATACAGGCGTTGCGTCGTCTCGTACAACCAAAAGCACGCTGTCGGAATATCCCGCCACAATTATGCTGTCAGTTACAACATTTACGGGAGCCGTATCTACAATTACATAATCAAAGCTTTCTTTAAAGGTTTTAAAAAGCTCTTCCACTCTTTTTCCTGAAAGCAGCTCAGAGGCGTTATCGTCGGCTATTCCTGAAGCCAAAACATATATTCCGTATCTTTTAATAAATCTTACGGCTTCATTTGCAGGTATTCTCCCCTTAATGACATCTAAAATGCTTCTGCTTTCCGGAGTACTTATACTAAGGGCTTTGGCCACAGCCGGTTTTCTTAAATCCCCGTCCACAAGCAAAACATTTTTTCCGTTTTGCCCCAGCGCAATTGCTAAATTTACCGCAACTGTGGTTTTTCCCTCGTTTTCGCTGGCGCTTGTTATCATAATAGTCTTGTAACCTTTTTTCCCTGCAAGTATTTCTATTTTGGTTCTGATAATTTTATAAGCTTCAATAAACCCAAATCCGGTTGAAAGGTCGGTAATTAAAAGGCTTCTTTTTTTGCCTCTGCGTTTATCTTTTTTAATGTGCCCTACCTTGCCGATTAAAGAAAGGCCGAGCTCCCTTTGGATATCCTTTTGGCTGCGTATTGTTACCCTCGACAAATCGGAAAGCACTAAAATTATAACGGAGACGGCGATACCTATAAAAAATCCAAGAACACCAAGAAGAACAACGTCGGAGTTACTGTCAGGATTAGAGGCGGCCGAAGCTCCGCTGAAAATTTCCAGATTAGTGTTTTTTACGCTTGCAACATAGGGTGCATAGCTTGTCTCTATAGCTCTTGCAACAGCGTATGAGGTTTGTGATGACGGCGTAGTAACGCTTAGCTCCAATATAAGAGTATTTGCCGGAACTACAATTGAGATATTTGAGCGCAGTTCCCTGACGGAATAATCGGAACCGGATTTTCTTATAACGTCTGTTAAGAATTCATCGCTGGTAAGGATGTATTTAAAGGTTGAGTTAAGGGTGGAAGAAGCCGTAACGTCTCCGCTGGAAATACTTCCGGTAACTGCGCCCTCGTTTCTGTTGCTGGAAATGAAAACAACCTTGGAAGTATATTGCGGTTTATAGGAAACGGCTCCGGCAATGGCTCCGACGGCGGCAAACACAGCGGCAAAAGCTGCAACTAGCCACCACTTTCTCATAAGTATTTTGAAAAAGCGGAAAAAGTTTATTTCTATTCCTGTTTTAACCTCATTTTCCACAGAAAATCCTCCTTAAGCTTTTCTTCTGATGCGGCTTTTTGACTGAATATATGAAAACCAAGGCAAAAGCCATGTAATTGTCAAATAAAGGTTATCGGTTTTAGAGTAAAAGCTAACCGTACCAACGTGAGAAATAAGCATTGTAATTACAAGGGCAAAAGAAAGTATTTTATAAATATTTTTCTCAAATATCCCTTTGACAGTTCTCAGCAAAATAACCGGATAAATCCAGTAGTACGCCGCAAAACCGATAACTCCGTAACTTACAAGAAGCTCTACAAAATTATTATGTGTATAGTGAGACGTTCCGTAATCCTCGGAAAAAAGCTTAACAAAAGCTCCGCCACCGTAACCTGTCAGGGGTCTTGTAAGAAATATCTCAATACCTTTTGCAACGTACAGTTCTCTCTTTGCAACGCTTCCGTCGGGAGTGCTGCCGGAAAAATAATACTGAACTAAGTCGCTCATAGTTTTTCCGATTGTGTTAGAGAGGAAGGGAATACTTTTAATCCCAGCGATAACCGCAACCGGCACTAAAAGGCAGATAAGAATATTTCTCACTAAATGCTCTTTGCCGGAACTTAAAAGTATAACCATAACCGATACTGCCACGAGGGTTATTATTCCCCTTCTTGAGCTCGAAAGTATCACCATAAGGAAAAGAAAAAAATAGCAAAGATAATACCTCTTTTCTCCCCCCATAAAGGCTAAAACAAGGGAAATTATTGCCCCTATTATTTCAATCCCACAGGTTATATTTCTGTTATAGTAAAAATTGCCTATATCTCCGGCAAACCACTGAGACACAGGAGTGAATATCAAAATAGTAGCCGCCAAAAACACCACGGAAATCACTGTTAAATTAAGAATTCGTCGCATTCTGATACCATTTGTGACGTAATCGGTCAAAAAATATGCCGTAATTAAATTCTGAAAAAGACGAAAGGCGATATCGAGAGTATCGCCTAACGACACGGCCCAGAGTACCGATAAAGCGGCAACAAGGACAAAAATAAGATTCCAAACTGTAAGCAGATTGATGCTTAAAGAACGGTTACGCAGAATTTTTCCGAGGGAATAATAAGCCCCAGAAGCGAGAAAAAGAAGATAACAAACATAATAAAGTCCTATTCCCCAGCCCGGTATCGTGTAAAAAGCGTAGCCGCACATATGAAGGAGAAAAGCCGTTTCAAAAATTAGCTCATTTGCATTTCCGTTTATTTTTATAATGCTGTTTTCCATCTTAACCGCCAGAAGACAACAAGACAGCATAAACCAAAAAACTTTTCATGCCTGCATCTTTCCTTTCAGAGTATTTTGCCTTTCTCCTTTAATGATCTTATGAAAGTATTTTCTGAGCAAAATCGGAATAGTTCTTTTCGGCGTTATATTTTTTCATCCACATATTACGGGAATATACCGACATTTTATGAATTTCACTTTTTTCAAGAGACATAAAATTCACAATTTCACTTATCAGTTCCCTGTCGGAAAAATCTTTATCTATAAGCTTTCCCGTAACACCGTTTTCAACAGCCTCTCCCGTACCGCCGCAGTCGGTTGCTATAACCGGTATTCCAAAGGAAGCGGCTTCCATAATCGAGACAGGAACCCCCTCGCTTTCGCTGACGTTTAAAAACAAATCCGGGGCATTATTAAGATAAAATCCGCTTACCTGCTCATTGGTCATTTGACCTTTAAATTCAAAAATCACGTTTTTGCCAGACAGTTTTTGCTCCGTGTAAACTTTCAGTTTTTGGAGCTTTTCCCCTTGACCGCCTATATGAATCCACTTTATTGCTTTTTCTCCGCTGTAGAGAGAAAGGGTATCCGCTACTCTCCAAAGACGCTTTACCGGGTTCAGAGAAGAACAGGTGACTATTGTAAATTCAGCGCTCTCATTTCTCTTTCCGAAACCGTGGTCCTTTGTTCCGAGAGGAGAGCAATTAATTTTTTCTGCAAAAAACGGATATTTTGCTCTGAGATATTTTTCTCCGTGTTTGGAACAAGTGAATACTCCGTCGAGATTTTTCAGAAGATATTCCCTCTCAGGCAGATATTTTAACGGGTTTCTCTCTTCGTACACATCATATCCGTGAGCTCTTGAAAAAACTTTTTCAGCATTGATTCCAAGTCTCAAAAACTCATTTTTAATTTTAATTGCAACATTGGCCGTAACAAAAAGCCAATAACTATAAATAATAACCTTGTCATAATTTTTAAGCTGTTCTATTGGTAGCTTATCAATAACCTGTCTGAACTGACGGCGTGTTCTCGCAAGAAAATACTGGCGGAAAACTTTTTTTCTCAAACTTTTTTCCGTTTTCCCGCTGTAAGCTGGGTTCTTTTTTTCGTCAAAAGGTATTCTCATTAAAGCACGCAGTAAATCCCCTGCCCTTTCACGTGTTCTCGAGTGCATTCCCGTGATAAAAGCGGCGGTATTATCCGGTACAGCTCTTGTAAGAGCATCGTCTGCGTTTGCGTCAAGAGCACAGATTATAACCTTATCAAAGCTTCGGCTGACAAATTCCATTTCGTTTTCAATAAAATATTCTCCCCCATCAAAGGGGTATGTATTTGTAAGCATAATAAGACAAGCTGACATATTAATGCCTCCTAAAGTTATAAATTTAACTTTAATTTTCCTCGAAATCTTTTATTTATTCATTGCTTAAAGGGTCACATAAGAGAGTTAAAATCATTTGGTGAAAATGCTCAATTGTCGCATTATGTTAAAAAAACGTGAATACAGTATTGATTTTATATTAATTTTCAAATATACTAATTGTATGAATTCAGCGGCGTATGACTGCTGATAATTTTATTCCTAAGGTTGTGATAAATTGGAACTTCTTGAACAGCGAATTCTCCGTGACGCAGCAGTCATCGGTGACGATATTCTTAAAGTTGATATGTTTTTGAACCATCAGATTGATGTTGACCTGCTCAACGATATGGGCAAAGAATTTTACAGACTTTTCGGAGATATGGGCATTACAAAAATTCTTACAATTGAGGCTTCCGGCATCGGAATCGCCTGCATTGCCGCCCAGTATTTCTCAGTTCCTGTTGTATTTGCTAAAAAGGGAAACCATAAAAATGTGGGCAGCAACGTCTACACCTCTGAGGTTTTTTCTTTTACAAAGGGAATTTCTTATACAATTACAGTGTCAAAAGACTACATAAAGCCCGAGGATAACATACTTATAATAGATGACTTCCTTGCCAACGGTAAGGCGATTATGGGTCTTAAGGATATTATCGATCAGGCCGGCGCTTCCCTTGCAGGTGTGGGAATAGCCATCGAAAAAGGCTTCCAGCCCGGCGGAAAAATCATAAGGGATAACGGCATTAAAGTAGAATCCCTCGCCATTGTAGATTCAATGAAGGACGGAAAAATTAAATTCCGCCGCTAAATCAGGTTTTCAAAGGACAAACAGTCCGGTGAATAAACAAAAAACGGAGGTAAGGAAAAATGACTAAGTTCAAGAAAATCGTTGCCCTTGTTTTGGCTCTTGTATTTGTTTTCGCTCTCGCAGCTTGCGGCGGAAACACCGATACAAACCCCACAGGCGACGGCACAGCAACAGGCGAAAAGCAGCCCATGCCCGCTATTGCTAAAGAGGACATCAAAGTTGGTGTTCTTCACATTGGCGATCCCGCAGACGGTGCAGGCTACTCTTACGCTCACGATTCAGGTATTGTTGAAATGCAGAAAGCTCTCGGTCTCAGAGATGATCAGATTATCCGCAAAAACAACGTTGCAGATGATAACGATACAGCTATTGAGACAGCTCTCAACGAGCTTATTGAAGCCGGCTGCAACATCATCTTTGCAACAAGCTGGGGCTACATGGAGAAGGTTAACGAAGCTGCTACAGCTCACCCCGACATTATCTTCTCACACTGCTCCGGATATATGTCAAATAACACAAACTTCAACAACTACTTCGGAAAGATTTATCAGGCACGTTACCTTGCAGGTATCGTAGCAGGACTTAAGACAAAGTCTAACAAGATCGGTTATGTTGCCGCTCAGGACAACAACAACCCCGAAGTTACAGGCGGTATTGACGCTTTTGCTCTCGGCGTTAAGAGCGTTAACCCCGACGCAAAAATCTATGTAAAGGTTACTAACACCTGGTTTGACCTTCAGAGGGAAAAAGCTGCTGCTGTTGCTCTTCTTGACGAAGGCTGCGATGTTATTGCACAGCACCAGGATACAACTCAGCCCATGGTTGCCGCTCAGGAGAGAGGCGCATACGGTATCGGCTATAACTCAGATATGGCCGTTCAGGTTCCCGACGCTGTTCTTACATCTGTTGTATGGCACTGGGGCGTTTACTACACAGCAGCAGTTAAGGCTGCTATCGAAGGCACATGGACTGCCGACAACTATTTTGACGGCATGAAGGAAGGCCTTCTCGGTCTTACAGACCTTACATCTCTCTGCGCCGAAGGCACAAAGGAGAAAGTTGATGAGGCAACTCAGAAGATCCTCAGCGGTGAGCTTCAGGTATTCGCAGGCGAAATTAAGGATAACGCAGGTACTGTAAGAGTTAAGGCCGGAGAAAGCCTTGACGATGCTTACATTGCAGGCGAAATCAACTGGTATGTTGACAACGTTGTTGTTAAATAATCGCAGGATAAATTAACAGCTAATCACAAGGCTTTCGGGTCACCGCCTGAAAGCCTTGTGTAAGTTAAAAATAAGGGTTTTGTGCAAACATTTAAGATTCTCATTATGGGGATTTTAAATGCCTGCATAATCAATTAATAAGAAGGTGGGATTTGTTTGGACGATAAAAAGAATGTACCCTATGCCATCCAGTGCAAGGGAATTACCAAAACATTCGGCCCCGTTGTGGCAAACGACAATATAGAGCTGACTGTTAAATCGGGAGAAATACTTGCCCTTCTCGGTGAAAACGGTTCAGGTAAAACTACACTCATGAACATGCTTTCAGGTATTTATCATCCGGATTCAGGTTCAATTTTTGTAAGGGGTCAAGAGGTCAGCATCGCCTCCCCCAAGGACTCTCAGAACCTTGGAATCGGTATGATTCATCAGCACTTTAAACTTGTTGATGTATTCAGCGCAAAGGACAACATAGTGGCAGGCACTAAAACCGATAAGCGCCTTAGCGGAAAAAAGCTTTCTGAAAAAATTAAGGATATAAGCCAAAAATTCGGCCTTGAAATTGACCCTGATAAGAAGACATACAATATGTCCGTAAGCGAAAAACAAACGGTTGAAATCTTAAAGGTTCTTTACAGGGGAGCCGATATTCTCATTCTGGACGAGCCCACAGCGGTTCTCACCCCTCAGGAAACCGACAGGCTCTTTGACATTCTCCGCAACATGAAGGAAAACGGCTGTGCCGTTATTATAATCACTCATAAGCTTAACGAAGTTATGGCTATAAGCGACCGTGTAACCATTCTTAGAAAAGGTAAGAGCGTTGCAACTGTAAACACTGCCGAAACCAATATTCAGGAGCTCACTGAGCTTATGGTGGGCAGAAAGGTAAGCCTTGAAATCGACCGTCCAAAAGTTGAACAGATCGAAAATCTTTTCGAAGTACATCACCTTATGGTCAAAAACGACGAGGGTTATTATGCCCTTAACGACATTTCCTTTAACCTTAACGGAGGAGAGATTTTAGGCGTTGCAGGTGTTGCAGGAAGCGGCCAAAAGGAGCTTTGCGAAGCTATTGCAGGTCTTATTCCGGCGGATAAAGGCGCCGTTCTCTATAAAAAAGAAAACATAATAGGAAAATCACCTGCCGAAATTATAAAGATGGGCATAAGCATGAGCTTTATCCCCGAAGACAGACTGGGAATGGGTCTTGTGGCATCTATGGGTATGACGGAAAACATGATGCTCAAAACATATAAAAATACGAAATCTCCCTTTATTGATAAAAAGCCTTCGAGAGAACTGGCTCTTAAACTCATCGATCAGCTTGAAATTGTAACGCCGGGCGTCAACACTCCCGTTTCACGTCTTTCA
>CAUDRD010000002.1 GCA_958451705.1 uncultured Oscillospiraceae bacterium | reverse complement strand
CAGGAGTGTTAGGTATGCCCTTATCGTCAAGGGTGAGAGCTACTAAAACTCCGCCGTATTTTTTTACCAGCGGGAAAACCGCCTCCATAATCTCCTCTTTGCCGTTTACGGAGTTTACCATAGGTTTGCCGTTGTAAAGACGCATGGCTTTTTCGAGAACCTGTGGGTCGGCGGAATCTATCTGCAAGGGAAGGGATATTGAGGACTGGAGAGTTTCTATGGCTTTTGCCATCATCTCTTTTTCGTCTATTCCTGGAAGCCCCACGTTTACATCGAGAATATGGGAGCCTTTCTCAGTCTGAGTAAGTCCCTCGGAAAGAATGTATCCCATATCAGAATCAATAAGAGCCTGTTTAAAGAGCTTTTTGCCGGTAGGATTTATTCTTTCGCCGATTATAACAGGCTTATCTCCTATAATCTGAGCCTTAGCATAGGAGGAAACAACGGTGATGCCCTTATCGGTCAAAGGCTTAGGGGATATTTCTGCGCAAAGAGCGGTGAGCTTTTCTATGTGCTCAGGGGTTGTACCGCAGCATCCGCCCATTACCGCCGCTCCGTTTTCCGCAAAGAAACGGCAGCTTTCCGCAAAATCATCAGGTGAAACGTTATAGACGGTATTTCCGTCAACTAAAACTGGAAGTCCCGCATTGGGATTTATGACAATGGGAAGAGAGGCATATTTTGCATACTGCAAAAATACTCCTCTCATCTCCTTCGGACCCATTGAGCAGTTTATGCCGAGGGCATCAACACCCAGTCCCTCAAGAAGAGCTATTGCAGCAAGGGGATCGGCTCCCGTGAGGAGCTTTCCCTTATCATCGAAGGAACAGGTTGCAAAAATCGGAAGGGATGTGTTTTCCTTTGCCGCCAATACTGCCGCTTTAAGTTCATAGGTATCCGTAAAGGTTTCGAGAAGAATTAAATCGGCTCCCGCTTTTTCTCCGGCTATAGCAATCTCACTGAAAACCTCATAGGCCTCTTCAAAAGGAGTGTCGCCGTTAGGTTTTAAAAGCTTTCCCGTAGGGCCTATATCCAGAGCGGCATATTTTTCCCTTTCTCCTCCGAACTCCTTTATGGCAGCTTTTGCACATTTTATTCCCGCTGCGGCAATTTCTCCCGCAGTATAGCCCAGAGGCTCCATTTTATAACGGTTGCCGCCGAAGGTATTGGTAGTAAGTATATCGGCTCCTGCCTTTAAATATTCAAGATGGATTTCTTTTATTTCGTCTTCTCTTTCTATACACCATGGCTCCGGCTGTGCTCCGGCGGCAAGTCCCCTTTTCTGAAGCAGAGAACCCATTGCACCGTCAAAAAACAGCAGTTCCTTACCGAGTTTTTCCCTATTAAACATCTTTTTCCTCCGATTTTAAGGTTATGGTTTAATGCGTGTAAACAAACGGAAATTATTTGAGTATCTCCGAAAGGCTCTCCATAATCTGCCTTGCTACCTCAGGCTTATTCATTGTGTAGATATGTATGCCTCTTACTCCGTTGGCTATAAGGTCTACAATCTGATCTATTGCATAGGCAATGCCCGCCTGTTTTAAAGCTGCGTCATTATCGCCGAATTTGTCGAGAATCGTTCTGAACTTCGGTGTAAGGGATGTGCCTGAAAGCTCAGTTATACGCTTGATCTGACGTGCATTGGTGACAGGCATAACTCCAGCAATTACCGGAACATCTATGCCCTTTGCAAGAGCACGGTACAGGAAGCTGTAAAGGACGCTGTTGTCAAAGAACATCTGTGTTGTAAGGTAATCGCATCCGCAGTCTACCTTTGCTTTCAGGTATTCGAGGTCACGGCTTTTGCTCTCGCACTCAACGTGTCCCTCAGGATAACAGGCTGCGCCGATGCTGAATCCGCCTTTTTTCTTAAGCTCCTCTACAAGCTGATATGCGTATTTATAATATCCGGCTTCCGGGAAAAATCCGTCTTTGGGGATATCGCCTCTGAGAGCCAGTACGTTTTCAATTTTTGCTGCTTTCATCTCGTCGATGAGCTGTGAAATTTCCTGTCTCGAAGAAGAAACACAGCTAAGATGAGCCAATGCGCTTGTACCAAGCTCGTTTTGGATATAGGAGGCTATTTTAATGGTATTCTTTGAAGTTCCGCCTCCTGCGCCGTAAGTGACGCTTATAAAATCAGGAGAAAGAGCTGCAAGCTCTCTCATAGTCTCTTTTGCATTTTCAAATGCATCTGATTTTTTTGGAGGGAAAACCTCGAAGGAAACTGTAAACCCTTTACTGTTAAGTCTTTCTGTAATATTCATAAAGCTTCATCCTTATCTTTTTGTCTTTTTATTTTTTCTATTATACATTTTCAGCTCTTTAATTACAACGAAATATGTGTTAAAATATATAAACAGAAACCAAAAAGCGCATATTCTCCAAAATTCGCTGGGGTTTTGTTAAAAAAATCCTTGCATTTTTTGTAAGAATATGATAACATAGTTATGTTATTCTGTTAGTCACACCAAAAGGAGGTGCCTAAAAATGGCAAAATGTCAGTTCTGCGGTAAAGATGTTTCTTTCGGCATCAAGGTTTCCCACTCACACAGACGTTCAAACAGAACATGGAAGCCCAACATTAAGCGTGTTAAGGCTGTTGTAAACGGCTCACCCTGCCGTGTTTATGCGTGCACACGCTGCCTTCGTTCAGGTAAGGTTACACGTGCTGTCTAATCCTTCCTAACGGTTTGAAAGAAGATAATAAATAAGAGACTGCTGAAAAGCAGTCTCTTTTTATTTGGCAGCGTGACTCTGCCGCAGATACTTATAGTTGTTCCTTACACCTGCTTGGTGTGCGAAATGATTCAGGCTCAGCCTGTGCCGCTCATGCTGCGGCGGTACACCTACTTTTGTCCATAGCGACAAAAGTAGGCAAAAATGCATTTGCGGCGGAAGTTTCCGCCGCCTTGCCAAAACAACAAGTTTTTATCAGCGCAAAGTAAGTTTTCTCCCATACGCCCTCCGTCGGCAGTTTGGAAGTTTTCTTTTATCATCTGCAACCGGTAAACTTTTTTCTACTATCGAATTCTTTTTCTTTGCCGTCGGTTAGGCTCCGCAAGCGTTCACAAGTTCAAGCCGGCAGTTTGGAGAGCTTTAGTTTATCACCGTCAAAGTGCAAACGCTCTACTACTTTCCATAGCTTTTTCTTTGCCGACGTGTGCGACTGTCAGAAGGCAAGTTCGCTGTGATACTTTGGTTTGAATTTAATTTTTATTTGATTACAGAAACTTTGACGCAGGCAGTTACAGTAGTTCGTTTTTGTGGGTTGGTGTGCAAATTGCCTACAGGCTCAGCCTGTCCGCAGGCGCTTATAGCTGTTCCTTACTGCAGCTTGGTGTGCGGTTTGGGTGCAGGCTCAGCCTGCTAGTTTTTACTTTTGTCTTCTCTTTCCCTTATGACAAAACGCACGGGTGTTCCCTCAAGTCCGAAAACCTCTCTTATCTGGTTTTCGAGATAACGCTGATAGCTGAAATGGAAAAGCTCTTTGCGGTTTACGAAAGATACAAACGTCGGCGGTCTTGTGGATGCCTGAGTCATGTAGTAAATTTTTAAACGCTTGCCCTTATCCGTAGGAGGCTGAACCCTTGCAGTGGCCGCCGCAAGAATATCGTTAAGCTTGCCTGTAGAAATTCTCATTGCGTTCTGGGCATCAACATACTTTATAAGCTCGTAAAGACGCTCTATCCTCTGACCCGTCTTTGCGGAAATAAAGATAATAGGCGCATAGCTCATAAATGAAAAATCGTTCATAAGCTTTTTGCGGTATTTATCCATAGTGTTGCCGTCCTTTTCAACGGCATCCCACTTGTTAACAGCTATAATGCAAGCCTTACCTAAATCATGGGCAATACCCGCTACCTTTGAATCCTGTTCCGTAAAGCCCTCAACAGCGTCAATCATTATAACACATACCTGTGCTCTTTCAACTGCCATGCGTGCCCTTATTACGCTGTATTTCTCTATAGCGTCATCGACTTTGCTCTTTCTTCTCAGACCCGCCGTATCAATAAACACAAACTTTCCGTGAGAATTTTCAACATAAGTGTCCGTTGCATCCCTTGTTGTACCGGCGATGTTTGAAACGATAGCTCTCTCCTCACCAGAAATTGCGTTTACAAGGGAGGATTTGCCTACATTGGGCTTTCCGATAATCGCAACTGATGTGGTGTCATCCTCTTCTTCATCGTTGTTCTCGTCCGGTAAATATTTAAGCACTTCATCAAGAAGATCGCCTGTTCCGTGGCCGTGGACTGCGGACACCGCTATAGGGTCACCGAGACCGAGATTATAGAACTCATAGAAATCCATTGGCAGATCACCTATGCCGTCGCACTTATTGACGCACAGGATAATGGGCTTTCCGCTTTTCTGAAGCATTGCGGCAACATCGCTGTCGGTAGCCACAACGCCGCTTTTTACATCGGTTACAAGAATTATAACATCGGCGCTGTCTATTGCAAGCTGTGCCTGACGTCTCATCTGTGAAAGGATTATATCGTCTGACTGAGGCTCAATACCACCTGTATCAACAAGCAGAAAATGGTGGCCCAGCCACTCGCAGTCGCCGTAAATACGGTCACGGGTAACGCCGGGGGTATCGTCCACAATTGAAAGCCTTGAACCTACAAGCTTATTAAAAAGGGTCGATTTTCCCACATTAGGTCTTCCTACAACCGCAACAATGGGTCTTGCCATTTTTTCACTCTCCTATCATTGCCGAAAGCAGTGCGTATCCGTCGTTATCCACAGGTGTAACCTTTACTTTCAGCCTTTCTTCCAAATCTTTCGGGGACAAATCATCGAGGAAGATGTCTCCCTCATTTCTGAGCATTGCAGAGGGTATAAGCAGTTCCTCGCCTAAGTCTTTACCTGCAAGCTGGTCTATAAGATCCGTTCCCGTAAGAAGTCCGGCAACGTTTATAGTCTCTCCAAAAAATTTATTTTTTATTGGTGTAACTTCTATATTAAGGTTTTTGAATTTTTCCTGAGCCTGCTGAGCTAATGAATTTATAAGAGGATAAGCAGAAGTTCCCGTAGCCATGGAAATTTTTCTTTCCTGAGAATTGGGGCTTACCTCAGTTTCGGAAAGCGCCTTTGCAAAGGAATCCCGCAGGTCTGCCCAAAGTCCCACACCGTTTTCAAGCTGCGCAAACTCCTCATAATAGTCTCCGTCAGGAATGGGTCTGCCCGCTTTAAGATAAAACTCATCTGCGGCAAAGGCAAAACGTGTGCCGTGTTCCTTTTTGAATTCGTTGCCGAACTCCTCTATAATATCAACGGTTTCGGCTGCCTGTTCCTTTGTGTAAGGCTCAATGTGACAAAGTCCCTCACGGAATTTTGTAATGCCTACCGGCACCGCCGCAACGCTCTGTACGCTGGGATAAAGAGCCGCAAGTTCCTTAAGGCTGTATTTAAGCTCTTCGCCGTCATTGACTCCGGGGCAGAGAACCAGCTGGGTGTTTATGGAAATTCCGGCATCTGCAAGGCGTTTTACTATTTTAAGAGCCTCTCCCGCATGAGGATTCGCCATCATCTTGACTCTCAGCTCCGGGTTCATTGTATGAACAGATATATTAACGGGGCTTATGTGCATTTCCATAATGCGCTGTACCTCACGTTCCGTAATGTTCGTAAGGGTAATATAGTTGCCGAAAAGGAAGGAAAGTCTCGCATCGTCATCCTTAAAATAAAGGCTTTCCCTAAGCCCTTTTGGAAGCTGGTCGATAAAGCAGAACATACACTTATTTTTGCAGCTTCTCTTTTTATCCATAAGGTAGGTTTCAAAAACAAGGCCCAAATCCTCACCCTGCTCCTTTTTCACCTTAACCGTGTGGGCTTTTCCGTTTTTACTGCGAAGTATTTCAACCTTAAGCTCACTGTCATCAGCATAAAAGCTGTAATCGAGAACATCGGCTATGTCATGGCCGTTTATGGAAACGAGAGTATCCCCCGGCTTTATTCTTTTTTTATCCGCAGGAGAACCCTTTGCAACATCTTTGATTATTACCGGCACCGAAAACGCACCTCCCCTGATTTTATACATAATAAGCAAAAAAGGCAGAGAAGACCACTTCCCTACCTTTGCTTGTGTGTAAAGGACTTATGCTTCCTTGCTTATAACTGTCTTGCCGTTGTAGGAACCGCAGTTGCCACAAACTCTGTGAGGTCTTTTGTACTCACCGCAATTGGGACACTTTACAAGGGTGGGAGCCTCCAACTTCCAAACGTTGGAACGTCTCTTATCGCGTCTTGCCTTTGAAACTCTTCTCTTTGGTACCGCCATGTCAGCACCTCCTTAGATTAGTGAAAATAAACTGAAAACTAAATTATTTATCCAAAAGCTGCTTAAGCACTTCCAAACGGGGATCCGTCGGCTTTTGGCAGCTACAGGAGCCTTCATTAAGGTTTTTGCCGCAGACTGCACACAGTCCCTTGCAGTCCTCTTTGCACAGCAGCTTTGTGGGGAAAGACAAAATCACTTCGCTGCGCACCAGCTCTTCAAAATCGAGCTGCATATTTTCGGCAAGAATAAATTCATCGTTATCTGAGTCATTTATCTCATAAACAACAACGGAGGAAAGAGTAACTGAATAATCCCTCTTAACATCCCCAGCACATCTGTCACAGGGAGCACAGTAGGTATAATCGGCTTTTGCATTGAGAGTGACAACGCCGGTTCTGTTGCGGATTTCACCCGTCACTTTAACCGGAGCAGTTACCGGATGCACGCCGGAAACATCAACATCGGAAAAATCGTACTCAAAATTAAGGGGAAGAACCTCGCCCTCATTTCGGAATATGTTCTCAAGATTTATAAGCATAGCTACACCCCTGATATTGTGCGGAAATTATTATACATTTTCCAAGCCGCTTTGTCAACACATAGTGACATATTTTTTTAAACAGCACAACATTTTGACCGGAGAGAAACCCTCCGGTCAAAACATACTGTTCATTTCAGCAGTTTTCAGATTTTCTGGCAGTACTCGTAAATTCTTTCAGGAAGAACTGACTCGTCTGCGGAAATTGTAAATGTGAACTTTGCGTCAGTAAGCTGTGAAAGATTGTCAACCTTCTTAAGGAAGTCGGCAAGCTCTTCGTAATCTCTTGAGCCGATTCTCAGTGTAGCGTCTACAAGAATATCTGTAATGTCATGGTCGCCTGCACAGATTCCGCTGAGGAAACCGTAAAATGCGTCATAACCGTGAATATCAAAGTAATCAGCGGCAACAAGCCTTGCACGGGAGTTAACGTCGTAAGTGAGCTTTGTCTCCTTCTCAACGCACACAACGTGTCCGTTGGACTTTTCAATAGCTGCGTTAACCTCTGCGATTAAATGCTTTGTTTTTCCTGAGCCTTTGCATCCGATAATAAGAGAAATCATTGCTATCTCCTCCTGTATATTTAATATCCGCTAAAGCGGTTTCATCCGTTTTTAGTTTACACCAAGTCTCTTTTCGAGAGCTTCTTTTTCACTCTCATAGCCGGGCTTGCCGAGAAGTGCAAACATATTCTTCTTATAGCTTTCAACTCCGGGCTGGTTAAAGGGATTTACTCCCAGAACATAACCGGAAACAGCGCAAGCCTTTTCGAAGAAATAGATAAGGTAACCGAGCTCATACTCATTCATTTCAGGAACGGAGAGAACAAGGTTCGGAACTCCACCGTCGTTATGAGCAAGAACTGTGCCCTGGAAAGCTTTCTTGTTGACGTAGTCCATTGTCTTGCCGGCAAGGAAGTTAAGACCGTCAACGTTTTCGGGGTCTGTGCCGATTGTAATTTCATACTTGGGCTTATCAAAAGTTACGACTGTCTCAAAGAGAAGTCTTTCACCCTGCTGAATATACTGACCGAGAGAATGAAGGTCTGTTGAGAAAACTGCGGAAGTCGGGAAAAGTCCCTTTCCGTCTTTGCCTTCGCTCTCACCGAAAAGCTGCTTGAACCACTCGTTCATCATTGTGAAAGAAGGCTCATAGCTTACAAGCATCTCAGCGCTCTTGCCTTTGCGGTAAAGGATGTTTCTGATTGCTGCGTACTTGTAGCAGTCGTTTTCGTTAAGATCATCGCTTGTAAGAGCATCCTGAGCTGCCTTTGCGCCGCTCATAAGTGCGTCAATATCAGCGCCGCTTACTGCGATAGGAAGAAGTCCTACTGCTGTAAGAACTGAATAACGTCCGCCCACATCATCGGGAACAACAAAGGTTTCATAACCCTCACGGTCGGAAAGTGATTTAAGTGTGCCCTTTTCCTTATCGGTTGTAACATAAATTCTTCCCGCTGCGCCCTCTTTGCCGTACTTCTTTTCGAGAATTTCACGGAAAACTCTGAAAGCTACCGCAGGCTCTGTTGTTGTACCTGACTTTGAGATGACGTTAATTGAAAAATCACGTCCGTCGCAGATATCAACAAGCTCTTTAAGAGCAGTTGAGCTGATGCTGTTGCCGGAAAAATAGATATCCGGTGTATCTTTTTTCATTACGTTATAGTTAGGTGATTTGATAAACTCGATAGCTGCTCTTGCGCCAAGGTAAGAACCGCCGATGCCTATAACAATGAGAACCTCTGAGTCGGACTTGATTTTTGCTGCCGCCTTTTTGATTCTTGCAAACTCCTCTTTATCATAATCAGTGGGAAGAGTAAGCCAGCCGAGGAAATCGTTTCCCTCACCTGTTTTGCTCTCAAGAACCTGCGCCGCCTTTTTAACCTCCGGTGTGATTTGCTCAATGTCGGCAGGTGTTACAAGCTCGCCCACATATCTGTCGATAAGTTTTACACTCATGATTGTATTCCTCCATTTTCAGACCCCGTTTGTGCAAAATATCAGTTTTAAACGTCTTTTGCCCATCCGGTTGTATATATCTTACCTTATAAACTGATTTTTTTCAATACAATATCACCATATTTAAAAATAATTTTCAGTCTGTTCTTATTTCGTACAAGGTTATGCAGCGGCCTTTAAAAGCATGGTAAGGGCATCTAAAAATCCGATTTTCTTTATGGCCTCACCTGCTGTGAGATTGTATTCTCCTATTTTTTCGTCGCCTAAAGTAAAGGTGACCGTACCTATTACCTGACCCTTTTCAACGGGTGCTTCCACATCCACAGGTATATTTATCTCCTGCTTTACTTCGCCCTGAGCGCCCTTTTTAATTATTGTACCCGAAGTTTCCGGAATTTCCGGAGTGATGGAAGATTTTATTCCATGAAGAACGTTTACGTCGGTTATCAGCTCCTTATTTATCTCCGGCTTATAGCTTACCCAGTTTGAAAAACCCCAGTTAAGCATGGCTTTGGCTCCGTTAAAGCGGTCGTCGCTGCTTTCGCAGCCTAATACAACAGCTATTAAGTGCAGAGAGTCCCTTTGAGCCGAAGCTGCAAGACATTGACCCGCCTTTTGGGTTGTGCCTGTTTTAAGTCCCGTTGTACCCTTGTAAAACCGCACAAGCTTATTGGTATTTACAAGCTCGGTTTTGCCGTCACGAAGGGAATCCATCCAGACAGTTGTATAGTTCTGTATAAGGTCATGCTTTAAAAGTTCCCTTCCCATAAGGGCTATATCATAGGCGCTTGTATTATGGTTTGTGGTTGTATCATCGAGTCCCGTACAGTTTTCGAAATTTGTATTTTTCATGCCAAGCTCCTTAGCTTTTTCATTCATCATGGTGACAAAAGCCTCTTCGCTGCCGGCGATTCTCTCTGCGAACACTGCACAGGCATCGTTTGCGCTGGCTATTGACGCCGCTTTTAAAAGCTCATCAACAGTCATTGACTCACCCTCTTTGAGCCATATCTGTGAGCCTCCCTTTGAAACTGCGTCCTTTGAGGCAGTGAGCTTTTCAGTAAGAGCAAGCTCGCCAGAATCTATGGCTTCACAAACAAGAAGCAAAGTCATTATTTTTGTAATCGAAGCCGGCGGAAGCCTCTCGTTTTCGTTATTTGCCATAAGCACTTTTCCCGTTGTAACGTCCATTAGAACAGCCGCTTTTGCCTTTACCTCAACGGGCATTGTCTGAGACGTTTGAGTCTGTGCCGTTTTAGTTTCAGTATTCTTTTCTTCTGCGGCAGAAACAGAGCCTGAAAAACTCATACAGCTGAGCATAACCACTCCTGCGGCAAGGGCTGCGGTAATTCTTCTAATCTTTTTCATCTAAGACACCTCCGATTTACTAAAATCTATGCCGAAAAATTCCAAAATACCACAGAGAACGGCGGGTTATTGATTTTTTAACCCCTTTGGAATATAATTTCACCATACAATCAGAGAACGGAGAAAACAGATGAAAGCTGCTTTTTATACTCTCGGCTGCAAGGTTAATCAGTACGAGTCCCAGGCGATGGGAGAATTTTTAAGAAAAAACGGTTTTGAAACGGTGCCCCACACCGAAAAAGCCGACATATATATAATAAACTCCTGCACCGTTACGGGAACAGGAGATAAAAAAAGCCGTCAGGCAGTAAGGCGCTTTAAAAGAATGTACCCCGACTGCATAACGGTTTTAACAGGATGTATGCCCCAGGCGTACCCTGAAAAGGCAAAGGAACTGACACAGGCTGATATTGTTATGGGAAACCGCAACAATACGGAGCTTTTAAGACTTATCGAGGAGTATATCCGACAGGGAAAACGGATTTTCAATGTGTGCAGTCACGAAATAGGAGAAAAATTTTCCGGCGATACAATAACCTCCTTTGAAGAGCGTACAAGAGCCTTCCTTAAAATTCAGGACGGCTGCAACCGCCGCTGCTCATACTGCATAATTCCCACGTCGAGAGGATTTGTCCGCTCAAAACCCCTTGATGAGATAAAGGAAGAGGCAAAACATCTGGCAGAATCAGGATATAAGGAGATTGTGCTTGTAGGCATAAACCTCTCCTCTTACGGAAGGGAGCTTGAAAACGTAACATTCCCCATGGCGGTGGAAACGGTTTGCAAAACCGAAGGCATAGAGCGAGTGCGCTTAGGCTCCCTTGAGCCTGACCACATAACCGACGAAGTTATTGAAGCTCTCTCTTCCCTTAAAAAATTCTGTCCACAGTTTCACATTTCCCTCCAGAGCGGCTGCGACAAAACCCTAAAAGCCATGAACCGCCACTACACCGCACAGGAATACTACGACCTTTGCGTAAAGCTTCGTGAAAAATTCAAAAACGCCTCACTCACCACGGACCTTATGGTAGGTTTTCCCGGGGAAACTCAGGAGGATTTTGAGGAATCCCTCCGTTTCTGCCAAAAGGTAGGTTTTGAAAAGGTTCACGTTTTCCCCTATTCGAGACGCCCCGGCACAAAGGCGGACAAAATGGAAAATCAAATTGAGAAAAGCGAAAAGGAAATAAGAGCCGCAAAGGCCATCGAGTTCTGCGAAAAAATAAGGGAAGAAAAAATTCGTCAAGCCCTCGGAACAGTGGAAGAGGTACTTTTCGAGTCGAGAACCCACGACGGATTTTCGGAGGGCTACACTGAAAACTACACTCCTGTAAGAGTCAAAGCAGAGGAGTGCCTTATGGGAAAAATTAAGAAAGTAAGGCTGTCTGAATACCGTGACGGATACTGTTATGGTGAAATTGAAAAATGAAAACTGAAATATAAAAAGGGCTGTTTCACTAACACAGTGAGACAGCCTCTTCTCTATACTGATTTATTAAGCAAATAAATCTGTAACACCTATTAATCACCTTTTCGGCTCATTTGTAAACACTCTGAACAGCGGCAGACACGCCGAAAAGAAGCGCCTGTAGCTTTCGCAGTAGTCTCTGTCAAGCCGTGAACGCTTACAGCCTCCCCCACGGCAAAGAGGATAAAAACGGCACTTTCTGCACTTTTCGGGAACTTCGATGCTTTCCTCAATAAAAGAACGCATTTTTTCTCCCTCTACAAAATCTGTAAAACCGTTTTCGTTTATGTTGCCCAAAAGCCACTCATCGGTACAGTAAAAGTCGCAGGGATATATGTTTCCGTTGCCCTCAGCCACAAACTGAAAGGTACAGTGTCCCATCATTCCGCACTGTTCGGGACGGTTGCCTACATACATCTGAACCCAGTTGTCAAACTGCCTGATACTTATATAGTTGTTCCGAACATAATCCTTTACATAAAGACTAAAAACCCTGATGAGAAAATCGCCGTACTGCTTTTCGGTCATGTAAAGCTCGCTTTCGCTTTTGTCACCAAATGGACGCAGACAAGGTATAAACTGAATATACTTAAAGCCCTTATTCCTGAAAAAGCGATAAATCCTCTCACCGTTTTCGGCACAGTAACCGGTGAGAACCGTTAAAATATTAAAATCGACTCCGTGGTTTTTAAACATTTCCGCCGTTTGCAGCACCCTGTAAAAGGTGGAGTTTTTTTCAGCCGAAACTCTGAACTTATTCCCCGCTTCATCGCCGTCAAGGCTCAGCCCCACGAGAAATTTATTGGCTTTGAAAAACTCGGCCCACTCTTCGGTGACAAGGGTTCCGTTTGTCTGTATACCGTAATATACCGGGTTTCCTTTTGTGTTTTTCTCCTTTACAAAGGCAGTAAAATTTTTAAAATAGTCGAGCCCCGCAAGAAGAGGCTCTCCCCCCTGAAAGGCAAAGGAAATAGGCTCTCCCTTATCGGCAAAGGCAAAGGCTTTTTCTATAAGATTCTCAGCCGTCTCACGGCTCATTACGCCGAAATTGCGCACCTTTCTGAAATCCGTTACATCGGCGTAAAAGCAGTATTTGCACCGCATATTGCACATACTGGAAGCGGGCTTTATAAGAACTGAAAGAGGCGGCATAACAAAACTCCTAAAAATTTTATCTTCTATCTAACTGACTAAAATCGGAACGAATCCGCCGTAATCAGTGAGCGGTTTGCAGCTTAAAAAAACACCTTTACAGCAGTGTTTACTGAGAAATGCTTCTATCTCCCTCCACTGTGGGTGAAGTGAACAATCGCCGAAAAAGGCAACGGTATCTTCTGAAATTTTCCCCCCTGCTCCGCCGATAAATCCGCAGTCGTACCCATCAAGGACTACATATCCACGCTCTAATTTAAGCACATCAAAGCCCTTTTCAGTAAGGGTTTTAAAAAGACTCTCATCCTCGGTAATTGCCGCTTTTTCATTTACCACTAAAACACTGCACCTTGCATAACCCTGATTTACCTTTACAAGCTCTGCTCCTTGCTCCCCGGCATTTTTTAAAACAAGAGGGTCGGCAAAATCCGTTCTGCCAAAGATATATCCGCCTAAGGGCAAAAAATTAAGGGCGATATCATGGGGATATTTTCTTTTTAAGGGATTTGAAAATTCAGCTTTAAATCCAATTTTTTCGAGGATAATCTTCTGCTCATTCTGTGAGGGAGCTAAAATGATTTTTTCCTTTCCGCAGGGATAAAAAAGCATATCAGGGTGATATTTTACAGGCTCGTCCAGATTTTCGTCCGCCGATGTTTTTATAAGGCAAATACCATACTTTTCGAGAGATAACGTTATTTCTTCGGTACAGTTCCCCGCAATGATACCACAGGTAACTTGCCCCTGAGGCAGAAGGGGCAGGGATAGAAAACTATTATTCGCTGACAGCTTCAAAGGCTCCCCTCACCTCTCTGACGCCTATAATTTCTATTTTATCCTTAACAGATTGTGAAAGTCCCCTGAGGTTGTGCCGTGGCACAACGCACCGTGTAAAACCTAAACGTGCCGCCTCAAGTATTCTCTGTTCACAGTTGGAAACAGCTCTGATTTCCCCCGCCAGTCCGATTTCTCCGAATGCCAAAACATCCTCACGAACCACTTTATCCTTAAGGCTCGAAACCAGCGCCATTGCAACGGATAAATCAGTTGCGGGCTCATCCAAACGCAGACCGCCTACAACGTTTATATATACGTCCATATTTCCAAAAAAGTAGCCCGCTCTTTTTTCCAGTACTGCAATTATCATAGACATTCTGTTATAGTCAAAGCCCGTGGCCATTCTTCTGGGATTTCCGAATCCGCTGGGAGCCACAAGACCCTGAACCTCTGCAAGAATAGGTCTTGTACCCTCAATGGCACAGGCAACGCAGGTGCCGGAAGTGTTCTTCGGTCTGCCGGAAAGGAGCATCATAGAGGGGTTTTCAACCTCTCTCAGGCCTTTATCCAGCATCTCGAAAACGCCGATTTCGTTTGTAGAGCCATAACGGTTTTTTACAGCTCTCAAAATACGGTAGGACATATTTCTGTCGCCCTCAAAATAGAGAACAGCGTCCACAATATGCTCCAAAACCTTTGGACCTGCAATATTTCCGTCCTTATTGACGTGGCCTACAACAATTATAGGTATATCCATTATCTTTGCCGTGCGGGTAAGACAGTTTGTACACTCCCTTACCTGAGTGACGCTTCCCGGAGAAGAGGAAAGGTCGGAAATTGACATAGTCTGAATGGAGTCGATTATAGCGATATCTGGCTTTTCAGTGCGGATAAACTCAGCAATGCTCTGAACATCTGTTTCACACATTATGTAGAGATTTTCTGTAGTGACCCCTAAACGCACCGCACGGAGTTTTATCTGATGAGCCGATTCCTCACCGGAAACGTAGAGGATTTTTAGTCCTTCACCTATGTACTGACAGATTTGTAGAAGGATAGTTGACTTACCTATTCCCGGGTCACCGCTTAAAAGCACAAGGGAGCCCTTTACTATGCCGCCGCCTAAAACTCTGTCCAGCTCCGAAAGCCCCGTTTTATAGCGGTGCTCCATAGATTCGGAAATACTGTTAATCGGCACAGCCGTGGGCATCCTCACCCCTGCACTCTGCTGTCTTGCGCCGGAAACAGGAGTTCTGACCTCTTCGTTCATTGTATTCCATTCGCCGCAGCCGGGACATTTTCCGTACCATTTGGCACTTTCATATCCGCACTGACTGCAAACATAAATTGATTTAGATTTTACCGCCATTAGACTTCCTCCAGATTTTTAAGGTATTCAAAAACTCCACAGATTATCCCAAAGGAAAGCTCGTTTTGATAGCCTTCGTCCTTGAGTTTTTCACATTCACTGGGGTTTGTCATAAATCCGCACTCCACCATTACGGCCGGTTTTGTGGCGTGATAGAGAAGATAGATACTAGTCCCCGCTTTTTTAATTTTTCTGTGGTTATCGGTTTGAATCATCGAAACAATGCTGTTTTGTATAGATTCCGCTAAAACGCTGCTTTGCTCATTGCCGCCGGAATAAAAGACCTGACTGCCTTTACTTGTACTGCTGGGATAAGAATTCTGATGAATGCTTATAAGCACGCTTTTTTCCGTAGTTTCAAGGAGCTTAAGCCTGTTTCTTATATCGGAAACTTTTTTCTCCCTGAGAGTTGAAAGACCATCGTCGCAGGTCATAATATCCTCTGTTCTGGTAGTTTCCGTTTTAAAGCCCAAAGCATTCATCATAGTTCTAAGTTTAAGTGCAGTGGAAAGGTTTATATCCTTTTCAACGGTTCCGTCAACTCCAACAGCACCGCCGTCCATACCCCCGTGACCTGCGTCAATTATAAAAACCGTCTCGTCAACCGGAGACGAGCTAAGAGACATAACCGCTTTTTCGTTAAGCTTATATGTTCCCGAAACCGCCGCCGTAAATATTAAAACACCGGAAATTATTCCTATAAACCATCTTTTAAAATTATTCAACTGCATCACCCGTTAATATAATGGCCGCCGAACACGTCTTACGTCCCGAGCAGACATTAATATATATGCAGGCTTTTAAAGAATATAAGCCGAATGACGGGTGTTCATCCGGCTTATAATTAAACAAAATATCAGTTGATTCTTACGAAATCCATTGAAGGAATATTAACTCCGTTAACCGTATAATCAGAATCTGTATAATTTACATATATAATCGAGCCTGTACTGTATTCCGTACAGTAAACTCCCTGGGCAACCATATAATGGCTGTTAATACGCTTATCTCTGAGATCACTTAAAGCGTCGTTAGCCTCTTCATAATACTTTGCTGCTCCATTCATCCAATGGCTATAGACGATATTGTCGTCATTTTCATCATCGTTATCCCTATAAACGAACTCGAAGGACGGACAGGCTCCGTATTCTATGCTTCTTAAAAATGCGGTTTTTTCGTCTTCCTCGTAGTTAATAGGTGTGCCGGAATAATCAAAAATTCCGTGAAGAATCATGGGCACAAAGGGCACCGATTCATAAGCGGCTGTTTCAGGAGCATTGGCGGAAAGAGCAAGGTCGGAAATATAGTTTGCGTTTTTAATCATATAGAAGTTTCCGCCGCTGACCATAAGGCTGCGTCCTGCGGAGACAATCTTTGTCTGATCCGCTATAATACTTGCTGCTTGAGTGCGTGAAGTATAATCGCCGGAAAAATCGCTGTAAAGCACTTTACCCATATCTCCCAGCGAAATACCCACCGGCAGATCTTCAAAAATATCAGTAACCTGTTTTACCGCATCATCAATTTTATCCGGAGCTAAAAGGTTACGCTTAAAATATTCTCCTCCGTATATTCCCGCAAGTTCATTATCAAAGGAAATGGAAATTCTTTCGCCGTCCAAATAATAAGCCGAATTACCTGAGGAAAAGCGGTTATATCTTGCGCTCGAAAGAATATTCGTTTCGATAAACATACTGAAATTCTGGCTGCTTACATAATTGCACAAATCTTCAAAGGAGCTTTTTGTACCGAGAGTGAGCATCATATCCGCTCCAAAAATATCTGCCTGATTAAGTCCTCCGTCAAGGGTTCCCTTATAGCGAAGAGCTATATTGTCTATTCCCTTGGATTTAAGCTGATTTAAAATATCGAGAGCTTCCGTATATGTAGTAAGGGTTTTGGTGGAAGAAATAAGCGACAACGGATTTTCGCTTGTAACGCCCTTTCCTATTAAGCTGAGTACAAGGGGTAAGTCCTCCCCGGCAGAAACGGTTTTTGTAGAAAGCACCGATTCCCTTATAAGCTGCTCACGGGTGGCAACCGCCATTCCCACATATCCTGCATTATTGCCCAAAAGGAAGCGATAGCAGATTTCAATTTCCCCGTCATAGGATTCGTTGCCCACATAGGACTGGGTTTTTCCCAGTGAATAGGGAGTTATATTAAACTTAACTCCCGCACGGTTATAAAGTGCTCCGTCGCTTCCGGCACGCTCAGCGGTAATTGTGGCAAGCTCGGCTCCGCTGCTGATAATGGCGGCAAATGCGCTTTCACCCTGTTTTACGCCAAAAGCCGGAACAATTGCCGAATATGTATCTTTGCTTGCCTGCTGATAAACGCCGAAATTAAGGGTTTTATAAGCTGTATCGGCAACGCCGGTTTTAATCACCGCTCCGCTGCCGTCAGGCACAAGAATGTAATCGTCCGCCGCAGAAGTTGCCGAGGCTCCGAAAAAGTCAAGCAGAGAAATATCGAGAACAGTCATACCCGGAGCGCAGAGTGTTTTAGACATATCTATATTTACAAAAAGGCTTCCATCTTGAAGGACATAATTTACCGTAACCTGAAGCCATATGCTGCCCTCTTTAACGGTTTTGCTTGTAAGGGCTGCCGTTTTAGCGTCAATTCCCATAGTATAGGTCATATAAAGGCCTCTGCTGTCGGACTTAGCCGTGACAGTTCCGAAAGCCACTGAGTTATCCTGAGAGTTAAGGGTATAGAGCTTTCCGCCGGAGATAACTGTTGCCGAAACCACGCTGCTGTCGTTAGTCGTTCCCGCTGAAGTAGTGGGAAGAGCATACCAGTACTTATCCTTTGAAGTCTCCCTTACAACACCCGCCATAGTAACGCTGTCAAAATAAAGCTCGATAAGCCCCGAAGACGCAACCTTTTTAAGATTGGTATTGTCTTTTATTAAGCGATAGCTTTCGCCGGAGCTTACCGCCTCAGTCACCTTTAATTGAGCATCGCTTTTAATTGAGCTGACGTTGCTTCTCACTCCGCAGCCTGACGCAGAAAGGAGCAAACTTGCCGCACAAAAAAGAGCACACGCCGACTTTACTATTTTTTTATTAAAAAAACCGCCTGAGCTATTCATAAATATCACCCTTAAAAATAGATGAATTTATAATAACACAAAAACGGTTTTTTTTCCATAGTTTATTGTGATTGTTAACAAATTATACGGCAAGTTTAGTCCTGAGTAGGGTTAAAATCTTTTTTTCACGCCGTGAAACCTGCACCTGGGACATACCCAGCTGCTTTGCAGTTACGCTTTGAGTTGCGCACCGGAAATAACGCCACTCTATGATTTCCCTGTCCCTTTCGCTTAAAGATTCTATAACCCTCGACAAATCAAGCCTTTCAAACATCTCGTTTTCGTTATCTACGGGAACGTCGATTTGGCCGCCTCCGCTTTCATCGTCCTGAGTTAAGGAAACGGGAGGCAGTGCGGCGTTTATCACCTGCGCCGTCTCTTCAACCTCCCAGCCGAGCCTCTCAGCCAAGGCGCTTATTGTAGGCTCAGTACCGGTTTCCGTCGCCATTTTTTCCTTTTCGTGGAGCAGCACTCTTCCCTTTTCCTTTAGTGAACGGCTTACCTTTACCGCTCCGCCGTCACGGAAAATCCGCTTTATCTCCCCTAATATAACCGGAACGGCATAGGTGGAAAAGGCAAAACCCCGTGACGGGTCAAAGCCGTCGGCAGCTTTTATCAGACCGACGCACCCCGCCTGAAACAAATCGTCATACTCCGTGCCTCTGCCTCGGAATTTGTTGGCACAGGCATGGACAAGACCAAGATTTTCTTCAATAAGCTTTTCACGGTTTTCCATAAATCATCTTCCCGAAATATGTTTTTCGAGAGTTACGGTGGTACCTTTGCCGAAGGCGGAACGCACCCGCAGTTTATCGGTGAAGCTTTCCATTACGGCAAAACCAAGACCTGCCCTCTCTTCGCCGGCAGTTGTAAACAGCGGCTCCATAGCCTTTTTTACGTCGGATATTCCGCAGCCGCAGTCCCTGATTTTTGTGCGAAAAAGTCCGTCCTCGTAAATTTCACAGGTTATGTAAATCTTTCCCGGCATATCTCGGTAAGCGTGGACTATACAGTTTGTAACCGCTTCGCTCACCGCCGTTTTTATGTCACTTATTTCCTCAACAGTTGGGTCAAGCTGCGCCGCAAAAGCGGAAACCGCCGCTCTTGCAAAGCTTTCGTTTACCGAACGGCTTTCTAAAATCAGCTTCATTGTATTTATGGGCTTCATCTTTTCTCCTCCTTTTTCTCAAGGGTTACAAGCTTGTCCAGTCCGGCAAGGCACATGACCTTATGCATTCGGCTGTCAAGACCTGTAACAATCACCTTACCGCCCGTGGCATTCATAAACTTATATCTGCCTAAAACAAGGCCTATGCCTGAGCTGTCAGTAAAGGTTACGCCGGAAAAATCAATTACCAGCGTCTGCGGATGCTGCTTTTCTATGGCAGAATCTATATCGGCTCTGATAATAGCGGCGCTGTGGTGGTCGATTTCACCCGTAAGATAAGCGGTAGCCGTATCACTGCCGCTGCTTATTGTTACGCTCATATTTTTACCTCCCTGGAATTTGTATTATTAATGTAAATAAAAAGAAAAACCTCTATCCCATAGGATAAAGGTTTAGGTTTGAAAAATTTGTTATATTATGGATGAAATTAATATTTTAGTTTATCTGCTTTCGCCGTTAAGGGAAACTATCTCTCCCCTTACGTCCCCTGCAAGATAAAGGGAACCGCAGACAAGGATAATATCATCTTTCGCCGCTTTTTCGTAAATCTCCCTGTAAGCCTTTGAAGGGTTTTCACAGATAAAGACGTTTTCGCAGTTTTTCTCTGCAATTTTCGCAAGAACTTTAGGAGATACGGCTCTGGGATTTGAGGGGAGCACCGCCGTAAAACTTTTCGCAAGCTTTGAGATTTCCTCAGCTGCAAAAGCGTACTCCTTATCCTCCATCATACCCATTATGACGGTGAGCTTTTTATGGGGAATAAATTTTTTAAGATTACTTAAAAGGATCTCCACGCCCTCACGGTTATGGGCTCCGTCAAGAATTGTAAGTGGGTTTTTTCCGAAAAGCTCCATCCTTGCAGGTATTCTCGCTTTTGCTATACCTTCGATTATATTTTCCGAGGAAATATTTAAGTCTCTGTCATTAAGGGCAAGAGCCGCATCTACCACAGTCTGTGCGTTATAAACCTGATGCTCACCGATAAGGGGAATAAAAATCTCCATGCCCTTATATAAAACCTTTGTGCCGTTAAGGTTACAGCTAAGTATCTTTATATCCTCAGGACTGCTCTTTATATAACGGTTGCCTTTTTCTTCGGCGGTTTTCCGTATGATTTTTTCCGCTCTTTCATCCTGACGGCTGAAACACACCGTAACTCCGTTTTCCTTTATTATGCCGCTTTTTTCCGCCGCAATTGCTTCAACAGTATCTCCAAGCACTGCCATATGGTCAAGAGAAATTGACATAATTGCGCTTATGAGCGGGGTTTTTATGATATTGGTGGAATCGAGTCTGCCTCCAAGGCCTACCTCAAGGACAACTACGTCGCAGTTTTTATCGGCAAAATATTTAAGCGCCGCCGCAGTTATGAACTCGAACTCAGTAGGCTGCAAATCTCTTTCGGCAATTTTCTCCGCCGCTGCTTTTACCTGAGCCGTAACCTCGCAAAGATCCTCTTTGCCTATCATCTCACCGTTTATCTGTATTCTTTCACGGAAGTCAAACACATAGGGGGAAGTGAAAAGTCCCGTTTTGTATCCGGCGCTTTTAAGTATTTCCGACATCATGGTACAGAAAGAGCCTTTGCCGTTTGTGCCCGCAACGTGGACAAATTTAAGTTTATCCTGAGGCCTGCCCAGCTCATCCAGCAAAGCAGACACCCGCTCCAAACCGGGGCGGGTGCCGAATTTAAGAAGTGAATGAATGTAGCTGAGTGACCTAATGTATGCTGTTTCCATTAGCTGTCACTGCCTGTCTTTTTGTTTTATTAATTAGCCGAGACTTGCTATGCTGTCTTTGAGCATTGCTATTTTATCCCTTAATTTCTCCGCTGCGTCACGCTGTCCCTGAACAACGTTTGCGGGAGCTTTATTTACAAAGTTCTCGTTAGAAAGCTTTGCGTCAATCTGACTGAGCTGCTTTTCGGCGACTGCAAGCTCTTTATTGAGTCTTGCTCTTTCTGCCTCAAAGTCAATAAGCTCTGCCATGGGAATATAAATTCTTGCATCCTCGGTGATTATTGAAACGGCTGTTTCAAGTGAGAAATCCTTACCTACGGTAACTTCCGAAGCGGAAGCGAGTTTCTGCATAAATACTGCGCCTGTTCTGAAAGTATCCTCAGAAGCGGTTTCGATAAACAGCTGAGCCTTTCTTGAGGGAGGAACGTTCATCTCTGCCCTTCGGTTACGGATAGCCTTAATAGCAGCCATGATTTTTTCCATCTCGCTCTCTTCTGCGGGGAAGTTTCTGCTTTCAGCGTACTTATCCCAGGGTGAAAGCATAATTGTATCACCGTCGTGGGGAAGAGTCTGCCAGATTTCCTCTGTGATAAAGGGCATAAAGGGATGAAGAAGCTTAAGAGTACCGCTCATTACATAGATAAGCACGGCTTTGACTGTTTCCTTTGCCTCTTTATCCTCACCGTTAAGACGGATTTTAGCAAGCTCAATATACCAGTCGCAGAAGATATCCCAGATGAAGTCATAGAGCTTCTGAACGGCAAGGCCAAGCTCGAACTTATCAAGGGACTCCGTAACGTCACGGACAAGCTTATTGTAAAGGCTGATAATCCACTTATCCTCAATGGAAAGATTTTCGGGGATATATGGAGCCTTCTCATTGCCGGAAAGGTTCATGAGAATAAATCTTGCGGCGTTCCAGATTTTATTTGCAAAGTTACGGCTTGCCTCAACTCTCTCGTCGGAGAAACGCATATCGTTTCCGGGACTGTTGCCTGTGGCAAGAGTGAATCTCAATGCATCTGCACCGTACTTGTCGATAATCTCAAGGGGATCAATACCGTTGCCAAGGGATTTTGACATCTTTCTGCCCTGAGAGTCACGGACAAGGCCGTGGATGAGAACAGTATCAAAGGGAGCCTTACCTGTCTGCTCTATTCCTGAGAACATCATTCTCATAACCCAGAAAGGAATAATATCGTAACCTGTTACAAGGGTATTTGTGGGATAGTAATGTTTAAGTTCCTCAGTGTTGTCCGGCCAGCCTAAGGTTGAGAAAGGCCAGAGAGCCGAAGAGAACCATGTATCGAGAGTATCGGGATCCTGATGAATATGCTCGCTGCCGCAGTGAGCGCACTTATCGGGAGCAGTTCTTGCAACGGTGATTTCGCCGCAGTCGTCGCAGTACCATGCGGGAATACGGTGACCCCACCAGAGCTGACGGGAAATACACCAGTCACGGATATTTTCAAGCCAGTGGAAATATACCTTTTCAAATCTCTGAGGAATAAACTTTGTTTCACCGTTCTTAACAGCGTCAATTGCGGGACCTGCAAGGGGTTTCATCTTTACAAACCACTGCTTTGAAACTCTCGGTTCAACAACTGTTGAACAGCGGTAGCAGGTGCCGACATTGTGGGAGTAATCCTCAATCTTTACAAGAGCGCCCTCTGCCTCAAGAGCCTTGACGATTGCCTTACGGGCAGTCATTGTATCCATACCCGCAAACTCGGGATAATCGTCCACAATTTTAGCGTCGGGAGTGAGAACGTTGATAACCTCAAGGTTATGGCGAAGACCGACCTCAAAGTCGTTGGGGTCATGGGCAGGTGTGATTTTAACAACGCCTGTTCCGAAATCCATCTCAACGTACTCATCGGCAATAACGGGAATCTCTCTGTGAACAATGGGAAGAATAAGAGTCTTGCCCACCAGATCACGGTATCTTTCGTCATTGGGATTTACCGCTACGGCGGTATCGCCTAAAAGTGTTTCAGGTCTTGTGGTTGCAAGCTCAAGGTATCCGCTGCCATCCTTGAAGGGATAGCGAAGATGCCAGAAATGACCTGCTTTCTCCTCATACTCAACCTCAGCGTCGGAAATTGAGGTAAGGCAATGGGGACACCAGTTGATTATCCTCTCGCCTCTGTATATAAGACCCTTTTCATAAAGATGAACGAAAACTTCGTTGACAGCCTTGCTGCAGCCCTCGTCCAATGTGAAACGCTCACGATCCCAGTCGCAGGAGGAGCCCATCTTTTTAAGCTGCTCTATGATTCTTCCGCCATACTGAGCTTTCCACTCCCAGGCACGCTTTAAAAAGCCCTCTCTGCCTATATCGTCCTTTGTAATGCCCTCTTTACGCATTGCCTCAACAATCTTTGCCTCTGTCGCAATTGAAGCATGGTCTGTGCCGGGCAGCCAAAGGGTATCATAACCTGCCATTCTGTGGTAGCGGATAAGAATATCCTGCAAGGTATTGTCAAGAGCATGTCCAATATGAAGCTGACCTGTGATATTAGGCGGGGGCATAACTATTGTATAAGGTTTTTTATCCTTGTCCAAAGGTGCATGAAAATAACCGCCGTCAAGCCATGAACGGTACAGTCTATCTTCTACCTCGGAGGGATTGTATTTTGTTGCAAGTTCCTTTGCCATTTACGGATTCCTCCCTAAAGCTTGTTTATACCGATTTTTTGTATCGCTTTAAACGTATAACTAATATATTATACAATAGAGCCTGCTTTTGTCAAGAATTGCAGAGGGTATACATAAAAGGGAAAATAAATTAAATTATCTATGAAAGCAGAGGCTTTTTGCCGCTATGCTATGGTTAAATTTTCGTTACATATCAATTTTGTCAGCAACTGCGAAAACGGCTTATTATATGCCGGAAGCTCCCTTTGAGAAATATAGCACAAAAAAATGAAATTTCTAAGACTCATATAGGCAGTTTTCCCCATCACCTGACGGAGATTGCAGCGTACAAAAGTAAAAAATGCAAGATTTATAATTTAATATTGCAAAATTCTTTCCATTGTGATAAAATGTGCAAGGTTTAGCAAAAAATTTGAATAATTTTCTGGGAGGAACAGCAATGGCAGTATATGAAAAAATGTCAGCGGCAGAGCTTGTCGCTCTCGAAAAAGAGCTTTCTAAGGAATATGAAAGCTTCAAAGCCAAAAACCTTAAACTTGATATGTCAAGAGGTAAGCCCGGTGCAGACCAGCTTGACATCACAAACGAACTTTTAAACTCAGTAAATGAGCAGAGCGGTTACCGTGACGAAACCGGCTTCGACTGCCGCAACTACGGTGTTCTCGACGGTATCCCCGAGTGCAAAAGACTTTTCGCTGAAATTCTTGAAGTTGAGCCTAAAAATATCATCGTCGGCGGCAACTCCAGCCTTAACATGATGTTCGATTATATCGCTCAGTGCATGACTCACGGTGCAGGTGCAGAGCC
>CAUDRD010000001.1 GCA_958451705.1 uncultured Oscillospiraceae bacterium | reverse complement strand
TTAAGCTTACAAAGGCTCTTACGGATATGGGCGTAAGAATTTACGGTACAGACGCAGACGACGTTGACGCCGCAGAGGACAGAGAGCGTTTTGACGAGACCCTCGAAAAATGCTCCATCCCCCGTCCCAAGGGAAAAACAGTATTTACCTGTGAAGAGGCTATCGAAGCCGCAAATCAGCTGGGCTATCCCGTTCTTGTCCGTCCCAGCTACGTTCTCGGCGGTCAGGGTATGCAGATTGCTGTATGCGATGAGGACATTCGCGAATTCATGGGAATCATCACAAAGACGGTTAAGGAGCTCAATGAGCACCCTGTACTTGTAGATAAGTACCTTATGGGCGAAGAGGTTGAGGTTGACGCTATCTGCGACGGCGAGGATGTACTTATCCCCGGCATCATGGAACACATCGACCGTGCAGGTATTCACTCCGGCGACTCAATTTCAGTTTATCCCGCAAACAGAATTTCAAAATCCGTTCAGGATACAATAGTTGACTATACGAACCGTCTTGCAAAGGCTCTTCACGTTGTAGGTATGATGAACATTCAGTTTATCGTTATGGACAACAAAGTTTACATCATAGAAGTAAACCCCCGTTCTTCAAGAACTGTCCCCTACATCAGCAAGGTTACAGGTATTCCCGCCATTGCCATTGCAACTGAAATCATGCTCGGTGCAAAGCTTAAGGATATGCCCTACGGCACCGGCCTTTACAGAAACAGCGGATATTACGCTATTAAGATGCCCGTATTCTCCTTCGAGAAAATCAGAGGCGCTGACACAAGCCTTGGCCCGGAGATGAAGTCAACAGGTGAAGTTCTCGGTATTTCCAGAAACTACAACGAGGCTCTTCTCAAAGCCTTTGAAGGTGCCGGCGTAAGTCTTCCCAAAGACGGAAAGATTATAGTCACTGTCTGCGATAAGGATAAGCCTGAAATCTGCCAGCTTCTCAAGAGATTTAAGGATTCCGAGTTCCAGTTCTATGCAACAGAGGGAACAAAGAAGATGCTTGAGGAAGAGGGTATAAAGGTTAACGCTGTCAATAAGATCTCAGAGCAGTCACCTAATATCCTCGATATGCTCCACAACGGAGAGGTTTCACTTATCATTAACACTCCAACTCACGGACGTGTTAAGAGCCGTGACGGATTTAAGCTGCGCAGAATCGCAGTTGAGGCCGGCGTAACCTGCATCACCTCCCTTGATGCTGCACGTTCACTTATGGAAAGCGCTACAATGGTTGAAAACGATACCGTTACTCTCACAAATATTGCAGAGCTTTGATATAAATTTAAAATCTAAAACTTAAAAGCAGGCGCAGAGCTTACACTCTGCGCCTGTTCCAACCTATTACAAAAAATTAAAAATATATTTAATAAAAACACCTCAATTTTATTTGCAATAATCCTTTTTGGAAGTTAAAATATATAGACAAGGTTTTTGTACAGCTTTTATTATTTTCAGTTAGGAATGAGTTTATGGCTTACCATATTAGTCCCGAGGCGTGGCAGCAGATGTTCCCCATACCTGCGGATATTGTTGACAATCATATACGTCTTGCAGGTGCTTTGCAGCTTAAAGTGCTGCTGGTACTTTTCCGCTACAGCGCAGAAGGTGCAGACGAAGAAAAAATTGCACAGATACTTAAAACCGATCCGGCAGATGTACGGGACGCAATGCATTACTGGGCAGAAAACGGAATACTTCTTGAAGACGGAGCCGCTGCCGAAAATAAAGCTGCTCCTATGCCTAAGGCCTCTGAACAGGCAAAAGCGGCTGTACAGCAGGACGTAAAACCAGAAAACAAGCCTTTACATTCAAAGATTAACGTTGTTGCACCTTTGCCTGAAATAAAGCCTGACCTGGAACAGATTGCAAGCCGCTGCGACGAATGTCCTGAGCTTCGCTATCTTTACTCTGAAGCTCAGTCAAAGCTTGGACGCACCATAGGCTATGACGGACAGGCTTCACTTTTAATGCTTCACGACAACTGCGGTTTACCGGTGGAAGTAATTTTAATGCTTATAGGCTACTGCGTTTCCATTGATAAAAGGAATATGAACTATATACTTAAAGTGGGAAAAAGCTGGGCGGAAAAGGATATAGACACCCTTGAAAAAGCTGAAAGTGAAATTGAAAGGCTCACCTCTCAGAAAAATCTTTGGAACAGATTCAAAGCCCTTACAGGTATTACAACTCCCCGCCCCTCATCAAAGCAAAGCGAATTTTTATACAAGTGGAGCGAGGAATGGGGCTTTTCCTGCGACATGATATATCTTGCCTATGAAGAGATGATTGACCACACGGATAAAATAAGCTTTCCGTATATGGACAAAATTTTGGAAAACTGGAAAGAGAGCGGAATAACCACTCCTCAGCTCCTTATGAAAAACAGACAGGAGCGGGAGCAGAGCAAAAATACAAAAAATCAGCCTAAGAATACACAACCGAGCAACGCACCGTCTTATGACGTAGACGAATTTATTAAACGTGCCATGCAGGGCGCTGACGGACAGGGAGGCGAAAATCAGTGAAATATGACGGTTCAGTTTACGAAAGAGCCGAAAAAGAGCTTGCCGCAAGACGAAGCAAAGCCGAAAAAGAACGTGAACGCCATCACAGGGAAGTAGTGGAAAAGTTTCCGGAAATAGCTGAGCTTGAGCGTCAAATGGCAATCTGCGGCCTTGAAGCGGCAAAAGCCATAGGCATGAACAAAGAAAAAAGCGCAGAGTTTATCGAAACGCTGAAAAATCATAATCTCGCCGCTCAAAAACGCAGAGCTGAAATTCTCAAAGAAGCAGGCTTTCCCTCTGATTATCTGGAAGTTAAATATTCCTGCCCCGTATGCAATGACAAAGGCTACATCGGCGGCAGAATGTGTCTCTGCTATAAAAATCTCATAAGAACAATAGCTTATGATAAACTCAGCCGTATTTCTCCCCTTACGGTATCCACTTTTGAAGATTTTAAACTTGACTACTATCCTCAAGTACCTCTTGAAAACGGCGTCGTTCCCCGCAGACTTATGGCAGGAAACTATCGCTACTGCAAAAATTATGCCGAGAACTTTTCCCTTAATTCCCCAAGCCTTATTTTATACGGTGCAACGGGTCTTGGTAAAACCCACCTTTCCCTTGCCATTGCGGGAGAAGTCATAAACAAAGGCTTCGGTGTAATTTACGGCTCAGCACAGAATCTTTTAAACCGACTTGAAAACGAGAAATTCGGCAGAAGCGGTCAGGACGGAGACACAATGTCCCTGCTTCTCGAATGTGATTTACTTATTCTCGACGATTTGGGGGCGGAGTTTTCAACCTCCTTTACCCTTTCGGCCATTTACAATATAATAAACTCCCGTATGCTCGCATCTTTGCCCACAATAATCAGCACAAACCTCGAACCGGGCGAACTGGACAAAAAGTACGACCAGCGTATAGCCTCACGTATTTTAGGCTCCTTTACCCCGGTCTACTTCTGCGGCCGTGACATAAGGCAGCTTAAAATAAAATAAGAAAAGTGAGGAAAATTTTATGGACATAATAAATCAGATTACAAATGAGTTTTCCCTCCAGCGCTGGCAGGTGGAAAACACAGTAAAGCTTATAGACGAGGGCAACACAATCCCCTTTATCGCCCGTTACAGAAAGGAACAGCACGGCACTCTCGATGACCAGGTTTTGAGAGAAATTTCAGAAAGACTTGAATATCTGCGCAATCTCGAAAAGAGAAGAGACGACGTTTTTGCGGCAATTGAAGCCCAGGAGGCCATGACTCCCGAAATAGAAGAGGCTCTTAAAAAAGCGGCTACCCTTGCGGAAATTGAAGACATCTACCGTCCCTATAAGCCCAAGAGAAAAACAAGGGCATCCGTCGCAAGGGAAAAAGGCCTCGAACCTCTTGCAGATGCAATTTCCTCAGGGGAAACCGAAGGAAAATTCCCCATTGACCTTGCTGAAAACTTTGTTGACCCGGAAAAAGGCGTGGAAGCTCCTGCCGACGCTTTACAGGGAGCTATGGATATTATCGCCGAAAATATCTCAGACAACGCAGAAATAAGAAAGCGTCTGAGAAACCTCTTCACCGTTGTGGGTACAGTTACAGTAAAAGCTGTAGACCCGGAAAAGGACAGTGTCTACACCGCTTACTATGACTTTACTCAGCCTGTAAACAAAATTCACGGTCATCAGGTTTTGGCTATTGACCGTGGAGAACGTGAGGGCTTTTTAAAGGTGAACGTTTCAATAGACAGACAAAAGGCAATGAGAGTAATTGAATCCGTCACTGCCGTTGACCCCAATTCACCTTGCGTTGACGTTATGACGGATGTGGCAAATGACTCTTACGACAGACTTATCTCACCTTCCGTTGAACGTGAAATAAGAGCTATGCTCACTGAGCAGGCGGCAACTGACGCAATTCACGTTTTCGCCGCAAATCTCCGTCCCCTGCTCATGCAGCCTCCCGTTAAGGGCAAAAACGCCATAGGTCTTGACCCGGGATACAGAACAGGATGCAAGGTGGCAGTAGTTGACGCAACGGGAAAGGTGCTCGATACGGGAGTTGCCTATATCACCCATTCTGCCGGAGAAAAAGAGAAGGCTAAAAAGCTCATACTTTCATTCATCGAAAAATACAATGTTGAAATAATAGCAATCGGCAACGGAACCGCTTCAAAGGAAACTGAGATATTCGCAGCCGACCTTATAAAGCAGGCTTCCCACAAGGTTTCATATATGGTTGTCAGCGAGGCGGGAGCTTCCGTTTACTCTGCTTCAAAGCTTGCGGCGGAGGAGTTCCCGGAATACGACGTTTCACTCAGAAGCGCAGTTTCAATTGCAAGAAGACTTCAGGACCCATTAGCGGAGCTTGTTAAAATTGACCCCAAGGCAATTGGCGTTGGACAGTATCAGCACGATATGCCTCAGAAACAGCTTGCAGCGTCCCTTGACGGCGTTGTAGAAGACTGCGTTAACAGCGTGGGCGTTGACCTTAACACCGCTTCCCCCTCTCTTCTTTCAAAGGTTGCGGGAATAAATGCAGGCGTTTCAAAAAATATTGTGGCGTACAGAGAGGAAAACGGAGCTTTTACCTCGAGAGCTCAGATTAAAAAGGTGCCGAAGCTGGGAGCAAAGGCCTTTGAGCAGTGTGCAGGATTCCTGCGTATACCCGAAAGCAAAAATCCCCTTGATGCAACGGCGGTACACCCTGAATCATACAAAGCGGCTGAGCTGCTTCTCACTCTTTGCGGATACACATTAAAGGACGTTGCGGCAGGCAACATTGGCCAGCTCAGAGAGAGAGTTGATTCAATAGGCATTGAAGAAGCTGCAAAGCGTCTGGAAATCGGTGTGCCCACTTTGGAGGATATTATAAAGGAGCTCCTGCGTCCCGGCCGTGATCCCCGTGACGAGCTTCCCAAGCCTCTTCTCAGAAGCGATATTATGGATATGAAGGACTTAAAGCCCGGCATGGAGCTTAAGGGAACGGTGAGAAACGTTATAGATTTCGGTGCGTTTATAGACATCGGCGTTCATCAGGACGGACTTGTACACATTTCGAGAATCACCGACAGATTTATAAAGCATCCTTCTGAGGTGCTTACAGTCGGCGATATAGTCACCGTTTGGGTTCTCGACGTTGATACAAAGAGAGGCAGAATCTCCCTTACAATGAAACCCCCGAAAACAAAGGAAGCCACAGCAGGTTAACTGAGTTTGCAGCAGCGTGACGCTGCACCCATGTCGCACAGCAGGCTGATCCTACACCCATTTCGCACAGCAGGCTGAGCCTGCACGCAAGTCGCACACCAACTGGCAGCGATAAACAACTATAAGTGCCTGCGGCGGACATAACCGCTTATCAAGCAAACTAAAAGGCAGGCTTTACGCCTGCCTTTATCTTTTTGTTTAGTTACCGTTCGCACTTAAACTTCTGCTTTCCAAAGTCCGTGAAGATTACAGTAAGCATAAGCTGCAACAGCTTTGTCGTTCTCTGTAAGCATAAACTTTGCTTCCGGTGCTGAGCCTGCTTTTAAAAGCTTGCGCTGGTTTCCCTCATGTGTTTCAAGGGCAATCCACTCAATAAGATGTTCCTCTGTCATGGGGTGGTCAACGCTTCCAACGTGTACGGTAACCTCTGCACCGTTAACGGAAATAACCGGCACATGTTTTTCGGCAGCAGCGTCTACTGAACCGGGTACAAGCTTCTCCATCTTTTCGCCGCAGCAAATTACCGGCACACCTTTATTTTCGGCATATGCGATAATGTTTCCGCAATGTCTGCAAATATAAAATTCCATATTAACTCTCCTTTCGGACAAAAGTCCGTTTAATATTTTGCACCTATATATTATATCCCCGACGGTAAATTTTCAACCGTAAAAAGCAAATATGTGGAAAATCATATCATAAATCTACATTTTTAACGTTAGAAAAAGTGTTAGAAAAAATGCTTCAAGGCAAAACAAAAAACCTTGAAACAACGTGGTTTCAAGGTTTTTCGTGGTACGGCGTAAGGGATTCGAACCCCCGACCTTTTGGTTCGTAGCCAAACACTCTATCCAGCTGAGCTAACGCCGCAAAAATCATGCAGAGGAATTTTATCTGTTCCTTAACTGCCATGATATATTACCACAAACCGGCGGGAAAATCAAGCCCTTTTTTATTTTTTTTACTTCTTTATTGTTCAGCCTTACCCATTGCCGCCAACGGATCCACTATTTTAGAATCAATTCTTATTTCAAGATGGAGATGATTGCCCAGCTTGCTCTCACAAGGGATATCACCTAACACGCCGATTTCATCACCCATCTTAACCTCAGTGCCCTTTTTCACCTGAGGATTTGCTCCGAGGCCGCAGTACTTTGCAACCAGCTTTCCGCCGTGATCTATTTCAACAACGGTTCCCCAAAGTGCATCGGTATATACATTTGTTACTATACCGTCGTTTATGGCCTTTACCGGTACGCCTTTTTCCGCCTTAAAGTCCACGCCGTTGTGGCTTCTCCAGTCGTCCATTGTCTCAGAGTATACCATTTCTCCGTTGCTGTAGTCGTTTATAATCTCAGTTCCGCAGGGCATCATATAAAAGCTCTGGTAGGGAGTATTGAGCTCATTGTTGACCATTGACGCAGGCTCTGTAACAGCTTCTTCCGTTTCAGGCTCAGTGGGAGCTTCTGTTTCCTCACGTTCGTCGGGAACATCGGTTTTATTTGCTCCCGCCTCTTCACCCTCAGGAAGAGTTTCGTCCCAGTTCTGAGTATACTCCGGGGTTTTCTCAGTTACAATTCCTGAATCCGTACCGCTTTCCTGAACAGTGCCGATATTACCTGTACCGAGATATCTCCATGCAGCTGTACCAGACGCCACAAGGCAGCATGCAAGGGCTATATAAAGACCGTTTTTTCGCAAAAAGAGTTTCACTCTTGATTCCTTTTTATTAAAATTAAGCATATCCTATTACCTCCGCCTTTATATTGCTCCTATTTTGGCTCTTTTATTCAGCTTAACATCTATTATTTTATCGCCGCCGTTGTACGGATTTTACATTTATGTTATAATGATAAGGAAAACAGACTGTGTAAAAATAAATTTTCTTTATTTATTAACGCTGTTTTCAATATTACTATTTACTGATTTTACAAATAAAATAAATTTTCGGAGGGGTGCCGTTTTGAAAACAGATATCGAAATTGCACAGGAAGCTAAAATGCTTCCTATAACCAAAATCGCTGAAAAAGCGGGAATACTTGAAGATGAGCTTGTTCCCTACGGCAAGTACAAGGCAAAAATATCACTTGATATTATGTCCCGTCTTGCCTCAAAACCAAACGGAAAACTTGTGCTTGTAACCGCAGTAAACCCGACTCCTGCCGGAGAGGGAAAAACCACAACCACTGTTGGACTGGGTCAGGCAATGGCAAAAATAGGAAAAAATGCAGTTATCGCTCTGCGTGAGCCGTCCCTGGGTCCGGTTTTCGGAATTAAAGGCGGTGCTGCCGGCGGCGGATATTCTCAGGCAGTTCCCATGGAGGACATTAACCTTCACTTTACAGGTGATATGCACGCTATAACCGCAGCGAACAACCTGCTGTGTGCCGTTATAGATAACCACATTCATCAGGGCAACAGCCTCCAGATAGACGAGAGACGCATTTTATTTAAACGCTGCATGGATATGAACGACAGAGCTTTGAGAAACGTCGTTGTAGGTCTTGGAGGAAAGGCAAACGGCTTCCCCCGTGAGGACGGATTTATTATAACTGTTGCAAGCGAAATTATGGCAATACTGTGCCTTGCCGACGATATGGAGGACTTAAAGAACCGTCTGGGAGATATTCTTGTAGCTTACAACTTAGACGGAAAGCCCGTATATGCAAGGGAGCTTGGGGTTGTAGGTTCAATGGCGGCTTTGCTTCGTGACGCACTTATGCCGAACCTTGTACAGACCCTTGAAAACACACCGGCCATTATCCACGGCGGACCTTTTGCAAACATTGCCCACGGATGCAACTCCGTAACCGCAACAAGACTTGCCCTTAAACTCGGAGATTACTGCATTACGGAGGCCGGCTTCGGTTCCGACCTTGGAGCGGAAAAATTCCTTGATATTAAATGCCGTGCAGCGGGACTTGCCCCCAGTGCAATTGTAATAGTTGCAACTCTTCGTGCCCTTAAATATAACGGCGGAGTTCCGAAAAACGAAACTTCAAAGGAAAACGTTGCAGCCCTTAAAAAGGGAATTGTAAACCTGGGAGCACACGTTGAAAACATGAAGAAATACGGTGTACCGGTAGTTGTGGCAATAAACCGCTTCGGCACCGATACGGATGCAGAAATTGAAGCCCTTGCCGAGTACTGCCGCAGCATCGACGTAGAATACTCATTGAGCGAATGTTTCGCAAAGGGCGGAGACGGAGCCACAGACCTTGCTGAAAAGGTAGTAAAGGCCTGCGAAGAGCCCTCAGATTTCCGTTTCATCTATGACACTTCAAAGAGCATAAAGGAAAAGGTAGAGGCCATTGCAAAGAACATATACGGCGCAGACGGAGTAAACTTTACTTCAAACGCCCTTAAGAGAGTTCAGGAAATAGAAGCTCTCGGCAAGGATAAATTGCCTGTATGCATTGCGAAAACCCAGTATTCCCTTTCCGACGACCCGAAGCGTTTAGGCAGACCCACCGGCTTTGACATAACGGTGCGTGACGTTAAGCTTTCCTCAGGAGCAGGATTTATAGTAGTTCTCACCGGCGACATAATGACAATGCCGGGACTTCCGAAAGTCCCCGCCGCAGAGAGCATAGACGTTGACGGAAACGGAAACATAACGGGACTGTTTTAAAAGAGAATAAGTTAGAAAAAAATAAAGACCTGTGCTTATAAAAAGTACAGGTCTTTAAAATTATATATCCTTTTTAAAATAAACCATATCTTTCAACTGTAAGCCGTCTTCATATATAGGCTTGTTGTAGTTCTTCGTAAAAAAATCTATTTCACGGCGATATTCTGTAAAACCACAGCTGCTGTAAAAGTTCATGGTGCTGAAAGCTTCTCCGGTGCCTACAATAAGGCGTTTTCCATCTTTATGCTTTACATATTCAAGAACAAAGTTTAAAAGCTTCCTGCCTACTCCACGCCTTTGAAATTCTGGATATACAGCTACATTTTTAATCTCGTATTCGCCGTTTCCGTTATAGGTAATTACACATTGACCCTGTACTTTCCCCTCAGCTGACGCTATAAACATTTCTCCGTCAGAAAGATACTTATTAACCATATCTTCTTGTTCATCACCTAAAAGGAGTAAATCAAGATATTTCTTTTTATCTTTTGTAATTTTTTTAATTTCCATATTTTACATACTTTCTTATAAAAAATACAGGAGGGAGTTTTTATGCTCCCTCCTTTTTCTTAAACGTTTATTTCAACTTCAAGTCCAAGCTCATCGGCGTTTGCTTCGAGAATGGGCTTAATGTACTCATTTACAAACTCTTCGGTCTGCTCCGGTGCTCTGCCAACAAAGTTCTTCGGATGCATCATGGCATTGAGCTCTTCCATTGTTATTCCGAAAGCCTCATCCCCTGCTATTCTCTCAAGCAGGTCGTTGGCTCCGCCCTCTTCCTTGACAACTCTGCCCGCTGCCATGGAGTGAACTCTGATTTTCTCATGAAGCTCCTGACGGTCTCCGCCTCTCTTTACCGCCTCCATCATGATGTTCTCAGTTGCCATAAAGGGAAGCTCCGCTAAAAGGTGCTTTTCTATCATCTTCGGATATACTACAAGTCCGCTTACAACATTAATATAAAGCTCCAGCACGGCATCCGTTGCAAGAAATGCCTCCGCAACGCTGATACGCTTATTTGCGGAATCGTCAAGGGTTCTCTCAAACCACTGGGTTGCAGCTGTTATCTGGGGATTTATTGTATCTGCCATAACGTATCTTGCAAGAGATGCTATTCTCTCACTGCGCATGGGGTTGCGCTTATATGCCATTGCAGATGAACCAATCTGATTTTTCTCGAAGGGCTCTTCAACCTCTTTAAGATGCTGGAGAAGTCTCAGGTCGTTGGAGAACTTAGCCGCTGACTGAGCAATGCCGCTGAGGACGAAAAGTACGCTTGAATCAAGCTTTCTCGGATATGTCTGTCCTGAAACCGGGAAGCAGCTCTTATATCCCATCTTCTCTGCAATCTTTCTGTCAAGCTCCTTTATCTTCTCCTGGTCGCCGTCGAAAAGCTCCATGAAGCTTGCCTGTGTGCCCGTTGTTCCCTTTGAGCCTAAAAGCTTCATCTGTGAAAGCTGGAACTCAATAGCTTCATAATCCATAAGGACTTCCTGAAGCCAGAGAGACGCTCTCTTACCTAAAGTTGTAGGCTGTGCAGGCTGAAAGTGTGTAAAGGCAAGACAGGGAAGGTCTTTATACTCCAAAGCAAACTTTGAAATGGCGTCCATAAGGTTTATGAGCTTTTTGCGGATAAGGCGAAGTCCCTCGGTCATTGTGATAACGTCGGTGTTGTCGCCTACATAGCAGGAAGTAGCTCCTAAGTGGATTATTCCCTTTGCCTTGGGACACTGTACGCCGTATGCGTAAACGTGGGACATAACGTCGTGGCGCACAAGCTTTTCACGCTCCGCCGCTACTTCGTAATTTATATCGTCCTTATGGGCTTTAAGCTCGTCAATCTGCTCCTGAGTGATATTAAGACCCAGCTCGTGCTCCGCTTCTGCAAGGGCGATCCAAAGCTTTCTCCAGGTTCTGAACTTAAAATCGGGAGAAAAGATGTATTTCATCTCTTTGCTTGAATATCTTGAATTAAGGGGACTTTCGTAAATATCTTTCACTTTGCTTCCTCCTCTAATATTTAAATAAAGGCGGGAAGGCAAGTCCCTCCCGCCCCGTTTAGTCACGCTGAGTGGTTAATTATTTAAGTCCGAGACGCTTTGCCATCTCTTCATATGCCTCTTCTACGCTGCCCATATCTCTGCGGAAACGGTCCTTATCAAGTTTCTCATGAGTTGTCATATCCCAGAAACGGCAGGTATCAGGTGAAATCTCATCAGCAAGGATGATGTCGCCGTGGAAACGGCCGAACTCAAGCTTAAAGTCGATAAGCTCAACGTTCTTTGTAGCAAAATACTCGCAGAGGATCTCGTTTATCTTAAGAGCCATTGTTTTGATCTTCTCAATCTCCTCTGCTGTTGCAAAACCGCAGGCAAGAGCATGAGAGTCGTTGATCATGGGATCGCCCAGAGCGTCATCCTTGTAGCTGAACTCGAGAACGGGGCAAAGAAGCTTTGTTCCCTCTTCAAGTCCAAGACGCTTTGCCATACTTCCCGCTGCCTTATTGCGGATAATTACCTCAAGGGGAACTATCTCAACTTTACGAACTGCTGTCTCTCTGTCACTGAGTTCTTCAATAAAGTGGGTGGGTATACCTTTTTCTTCAAGCATTTTGCAAAGGAAATTTGACATCTTGTTGTTAATAACGCCCTTGCCGTAAATTGTACCCTTTTTGAGTCCGTTAAAAGCGGTAGCGTCATCCTTATAGTCAACGATAACTACATCGGGATCATCTGTAAGGAAAACTTTCTTTGCCTTGCCCTCGTAAATCATTTCTTTCTTTTCCATCTTTACTGCTCCTTCAATTTTTGTTAAACTGAGTTCTCAGTGCAGTCTGACCGCACCATACTATTATATTTATTATATATCTTAACTCCCCTTTCAATCAATAGGCATTATGCGATTATACTAAAAGATTATCGGTCGAAAAAATAGTAATCTTGACGTAGAAATTTTATTGTGATACTATTTATTTGTTTAAAATAATATATTTTACAGTTCTAAATTTGATTTTTTTGTATGAGGTGATTTAAATGGCAAGCTGGCTTGATAAAGCGGTACTTTATGAGATATATCCGCAGAGCTTCTACGACACTAATGGAGACGGCATCGGCGACCTTCAGGGCGTTATAGAAAGACTCGACTATGTTGCGTCTCTCGGCTGTAACGGAATCTGGCTCAATCCCTGCTTTGTCTCCCCTTTTAACGACGCCGGATATGACGTTTCGGATTATTGCACAATAGCTCCCAGATACGGCACTAACGACGACATGAAGCGTCTTATTGAAGCGGCAAAGGCAAGGGGCATTAAAATAATACTTGACCTTGTTCCCGGTCACACTTCAATTGAACATCCCTGGTTTAAAGAGTCCATGAAAGCTGAAAAAAACGAATATACAAACCGGTACATATGGACCGATACAGATGAAGAAGCAGAGGACCCATCTCTTCCCCAAAGCATCTCAAGCGCAATGCATAAGGATCAGGGAGCAGAGCGTTCAGGAAAATATATGTGCAACTTTTTCCCGTCACAGCCGGCTCTCAATTTCGGATTCGGAAAAGTGGAAAAGCCCTGGCAGCTTCCTTGGGATCATCCGGACTGCGTTAAAACGAGGGAAGCCATAAAGGACGTTATGCGTTATTGGCTCAATATGGGCGTTGCGGGCTTCCGTGTAGATATGGCTTTCTCTCTTGTAAAAAACGATACGGACGACAAGAAATATACAAAGGAAGTATGGAAAGACATAAGGAATATGCTCAACGAAGAGTATCCCGACACGGTGATGATTTCCGAATGGTTTAATCCCACTCAGGCCATTGAAGCCGGTTTTGACGCAGATTTCTATCTTCAGGCCTGCCCCGGATATATGTCCCTGATGCTTATGGGTGACTCCAGCTTTTTCCATCCTGACGGTGACGGAACCTGTGAGCCATTTGCTATAGAATACAGTGAACACGTTAAAAATGCCAAAGCTTTAGGCGGCATGACAAGTACGCCTACGGGAAACCACGACATTGTGCGTATGTCCTACGGAAGGACTAAGGAGCAAATTGAGATGATACTCACCTTTGTCTTTTCTCTGCCGGGTCTTCCCATTGTTTATTACGGCGATGAAATCGGCATGAAATATCTCGATATTGAAAGCAAGGAAGGCGGAATGTACCGCACCGGCTCACGTACACCCATGCAGTGGACCATAGGCGAAAACGCCGGATTTTCCACCGCCGACACTTCAAAGCTTTATTTGCCCATTGACCCGGACGAAAACCGACCCACAGTTGAAAGCCAGGATAACGACCCGGATTCTATTTTAAACTTCACAAGACACCTTATCGCCATGCGTAAAGTAAATCCCGCCTTGGGAAACAGAGCAGATTTTAAAATACTCTATGCAGAGGATGAAAAATATCCCCTTGTTTTTGCAAGGTTCTGTTCACAGCAGAAGTTAGCTGTATGCTTTAACCCTGCAGACAGAGAATGCGAAGTATCTCTTCCGGTAACATTTGGCGACAACGCACTCATCATGCACGGAGATATAAAAATACAGCTCTGCGACAGTGGCACAGTTATTAAAATGCCCGCTCAGAGCTATTGCATTGTTCCCTACTCTGAATAAAAGAGTTTACGCCATTGAAGTTAATAAGACTGTTATCAGAAAATCCCAACTCATTTCCGAGTTGGGATTTTTACATAAATCATTAAGTTTAAAACAATTTTTTAAAATTATTTTCCTTTCTGAGTTTTCCGTTTTCTTCAAGCTCCTTTTCAGCTTCTCTCACCGGAGTTACGCCAAAGTTAGAGGCGGAAATTAAAATGGTATTATCGGGTTCATTCATAAAACTCAATCCTCTACCATATTTTTAATTTTCTTAGGTACGGTAAGGTTTTTAAAGCCGTAAAATGCTTCGGCATTTTTGCCAAGGAACAGTTTCTTTTCTTCGTCACTGAGCTCTTTAGATTTAAGCACAAAATCAAAGCTCATTTTATATGTTATTGCCGTCATAGTTCTGGGGTAGTCGCTGCCCCACATAAGCTTTTCTATGCCGCATATCTCCGCTGCCTCTTTTATGGCTTTAATGGCAGATGGGAACGGGTAAAACTCGCTGTTAAAAAGCCAGGTTATTCCTCCGCTTTCAATAAAGACATTTTTATTTCTGGCAAGGCGAATCTGTTCTTTCCAGCCCTCACGGGTCACCATTCCGAAATGTCCTATTGCTATTTTAAGATTTGGAAGCTGCGTTATTATCTCATTTAAAGCTCCCGTCTGAGCTTCCCCGTCGGCAAGGTCAATGGAAATATATTTTCCGTTTTCTGAGGCTTTCTCAAAAACTTCAAAGTGCTTTGTCAGGTCCTGGGTTTTAAGTCTCCCTGCACAGAGCTTTATACCGTCAAAGCCCTCAAGAGTATAGGGCATACCCTCACGCTAAAGGGAGCAAACTCTAAACCTTTCGGGATACTTTTTCTTAACCTCTAAAAGATAATCGTCTTGATTGCCGTCAATTTCCTCCTGAGTTACAGCACAGGCAGAAACACCGGCATAGTCCATATTTGCAAGGAGGATCTCTGCGCTGTTTACTCCATCGGTCATATAGGGCGGCATCATCTGCCTTATTTCCCCGCCAAAGTCGCTGAGTCCGTTTTTAAGAGGTATAACCTTTCTGCCGTCTACAAGTCCGTCCTGCTTTTTCCAAAGATGAAGATGTGCGTCAATAATCACAGTGTAACACCGTCCTTAAAAATAGCAATTTCTCTGTATCCGTTTTTTTCGTTGTTGGTCTGCTGTCCGCCGGCAACTGCAAAGACATACTCCGCAAACTTCTGCGCAAGATTTGCCCCTTTAAGCATATCTCCCGCTCCGAAATCAATCCAGTGGGGCTTATTTTCTTTTAAATGATTGTTGGTAGCTATTTTAATTGTGGGAACCGGAGCCCCTAAGGGAGTTCCCCTGCCCGTTGTAAAGAGAATTATGTGACAGCCGGAAGCGGCAAGATTTGTGACCGCCACAATATCGTTACCTGGTCCTTTTAGGAGACTGAGTCCCTTTTTAACACACTTTTCCCCTAAATCCAAAACATCCACAACGGGAGCTCTGCCACCTTTTTGAACACAGCCGAGAGATTTTTCTTCAAGAGTAGTAATTCCACCCGCTTTGTTTCCGGGAGATGGATTTTCATAAACGGGCTGACCGTTAGCCATAAAGTATCGCTTATAATCGTTTATAAGATTTACCGTTTTCTCGAATACCTCACGGGAAACACAGCGGTTCATAAGTATTGTTTCCGCTCCGAACATCTCCGGGACCTCCGATAAAACGGCGCAGCCGCCCATAGCGGTAAACATATCCGTAAACTGACCTACCAAGGGGTTTGCGGTAATACCGGAAAATCCGTCGCTGCCGCCGCATTTAAGTCCCACTTTAAGCCTTGAAGCGCTTACAGGTACTCTTTTATCCTTTGCAGCCTGAACTTTAAGTTCTTCGATAATTTTTACGCCTTCTTCTATCTCATCGCCGCAGTCCTGCACGGAAAGAAAGCGCACTCTTTTTTCATTGTAATCTCCTAAAACCTTTTTAAGCTCAGGTATATTATTGTTTTCGCATCCGAGACCTAAAACGAGAACTCCGCCGGCGTTGGGATGCTTTATAAGGCCGCAGAGAGTTTTCTGAGTAGTTCTGTGGTCATCTCCCAGCTGGCTGCATCCGTAAGGATGGGGAAAGGCAAAGGCACCTGTCTTTTCACTGAGAATCGCAGCTGTTTTATTTACACAGCCCACAGTGTTTATTATCCAGATGTCGTTTCTTATACCTATTTCCCCGTTTTCACGTTCATAAGCCATTATTTCCGGAGCCTCCAAAGGCTTTATCTCCGGAATTTCGGGAGTGTACTGATAGTCTAAAATGTCGCTTAAACCTGTTTTAAGATTATGTGAATGTACGTGTTCGCCCTGTTCAATATCAGCAGTTGCAATGCCGATGGGAAAACCGTACTTTATAACCTTTTCGCCTTTGCTTATATGGCAAAGAGCTTTTTTATGTCCGGTTTCTATATTTACCGCAACATTATCATTTTCATGTATTTTGATAAATCCCTTTAAATCGTCCATTCCATGGCCCTCTTCATGCCGAGAGTGTGAATTTTATCAAGGCAGATTTCAACCTTTTCTTTCATATCTGAAATATCGCTGCCCCAAAGCTTCTGGTTTTTAAGAATTTCTTCAACGCTAGCGTTTTTCATAAACTCCTCAACTTCGGGAAGATCCTGAGGCTTATCGGTTTTGTAAAACTCAATAAGCGCAGCAAGAGCCATTGTAAGGGAAAGAGGATATTCTCCCTTCTGTTCCTTGTACTCGAGAATTGTGGGAAGTACACGGACAGAGAATTTACTTACGCTGTTAAGGGCAATTGAACGGAGCATATGCTTAATATAGGGATTTGCAAAGCGTTCCAGTACGGCATTTGCAAAATTCTCGTCATCTTTACTGCCACCCAGTGTAGGTACTATTTCGGTAAACAGGCACTTTTTAAGGAACTTTCCCACAACTTCATCGTTTACGCACTCCCCTACAGTTTCAAGTCCTGAGAGAAGCGCACCTGTTACCATGGAGGTATGTCCGCCGTTTAAAATTCTCACCTTACGCTTTTTGTAAGGAGTTACGTCGTCTGTCCAGACAACGTTGAAGCCAGCTTTCTGAAGGGGAAGCTCATCTTCAAAGTGGCCTTCGATTACCCAAAGGTGGAAAATCTCAGCCGTATCAAGAAGCTTATCTTCATATCCAAGCTCTTTGCAGAGTTTCTCCGCCTCTTCTCTCGGATAACCTGTAACTATTCTGTCAACAAGAGTGTTGCAGAAGCTGTTTTCCTCTAAGAGCCACTTTTTGAAATTCTCTCCTAAATTCCACTTATCGGCATATTTAAGAACGCACTTTTTAAGCTCGTCGCCGTTGTGGTCAATAAGTTCGCAGGAAAGGATGATAAAACCTTTTAGTCCTTTTTTAAAGCGCTCGTTAAGTAAAAGAGTGAGCTTTGAAGGAAATGATGAAGGCGGAGCATCGTTAGGAGTACATGAGTCATCGTAGGCGATACCCGCTTCCGTTGTGTTGGAAATAATAAAACGGAAATTAGGGTCATGGGCAAGAGCAAGATATGCCTCAAAGTCCTCATAGGGATTTATTGCCCTCGAAACGCTCTGAATTTTTGTATGTTCGCAGACTTCTTTTCCGTCCTTTATTCCTCGAAGATAGAGGTTATACTCACCTTTCTGAGCATTTATTGTATCTGTAAGTCCCTTTGCAATAGGCTGAACAATCACAACGCTGCCGTCGAAAAGTCCTTTTTCGTTAAGCTTATGTATAAAGTAATCGGCAAAGCCTCTGAGAAAGTTGCCTTCACCAAACTGAATTATTCTCTCTGTCATAAGTATCACCTCAGCCGATTTTTACAAGGAGCTTTGCAAGGTCTCCCTTATTATTTGCAAGAGCTTTAAAAGCTTCAATTGCGTTATCCATTTCGTAAACGCCGCTTACCATTTTCAGAACGTCAACTTTACCCTCTGCAACCATATCAATAAGTGCAAGGAAGTCTTTTCCGTAGGAGTTGCGGCTGCCGAAAACGTTAAGCTCTTTCTTTAAAAGAATGGAATGGCAGAAGGTTGTATCCTTCTTACCGTTGCCGATAAGGATTATATTTGCGCCGAATGCGGCCTGCTCAATGCAGGAAAGGAAGGTTACGGGAAGTCCGCAGGCTTCAACGCATACATCAAAACCGTTGCCGTCGGTAAACTCTGCGCTCTTTGCTGAAAGATCTTCTTTTCCAGTATTTATGGTCATATCTGCTCCATACTCTTTTGCAAGAGCAAGACGGTTATCGAGAAGATCGGCAATTGCAACTCTTGCGCCCTTCTGCTTTGCAGAGATAAGAGCGAAGAGGCCTATAGGACCTGAACCCATAATGAGAACGTTGTCACCTTTCTTTACCTCAGCTCTTGAAAGAGCGTGATAACCGATTGAGAAAGGCTCAATAAGAGCAAGCTCTTTAGCCGAAAGACCTTTGCCGTGATAAATTCTCTCAATGGGCATTGCAACATATTCGGCAAAGCTTCCGTCCCTCTGAACGCCCATTGTACGGTTATCGGTACAGGCGTTTACAAGGCCTCTCTTACAGGAATAACAGCTTCCGCAGTTAAAATAGGGATTAGCTGTTACTATATCGCCAACTTTGAGCCCTCTGTCATTTTCGCCGATCTGTGCGATTTCGGCGCTGAACTCATGACCGGGGATTCTGGGGTAGGTTGTGAAAGGCTGGTTGCCTGTAAAACTTGCAACATCTGCGCCGCAGATTCCGCAGTAAAGGATTTTAAGAAGAGCTTCGCCTTCTTTTACTTGGGGCATTGGTGCCTCTCTTATTTCAATTTGACCTGGCTCAATAATTTGAACTGTTTTCATTATTTTTCCATCTCCATATAGTTTTTGTTCCAGACAACGGCCGTTTTAAGGGGAGCTGCCTTTGAATAAATTTTGTTTTCATATGCGTCAATGGGGTCGGCAATAAACTCATCTTTATCAATAAGCTCCACTATTTCATCAAAGCGGCTCTCACTGAGGATTTCTATTGCCTTTTCCATATGTGCCTGAGTAAAGTTAATTGATGCAAAAATCACATGATTTTCAAAGCCAAAGGGCATTGTATCGAAAGTTATCTGGGGGCCTAAAGAAAAACTGTTATATATTCCGTTGCAGCCTAAGACTTTATGCTGAAAAGCCACACGGTGCTCAACGTTTGTACCGCTTACACCTACAAACACAGTAGCTCGTCCGCCGATTTTCTTAATTATATTTTCCGCCGTTTCCTCTTCGCTCATTGAATCGGTGCAAAGATAATCGGCCTTTACAACTTCTTTTGCAAATTTAACCTTTGCAGCTTCTTCGGAGCTTCTGCCTACAAAAAGAATTTTAGCATTTTGGTGGTTGCGTCTTATCTGATCGCCTATAAAAAGACCCGTTGTGCCAAGGCCGAAAATTACAACCCTGTCAAAGGTGCTCTCTCTGGCGTACTCCATAGCCTCAGCGGAGGAACATTTTCTCTTTGCCATTTCGACACGGAAATTCTGCGCCATGCCGATATCTTCCATACGCTCATGCTGGAATACCGCACAGGCATAAGGGTCTGAGAAAACCAGCCTTTTTGCAAGAGACAGAGGAAGCTTTTTAAGTCCCTCATATTTTTCGGGAAGATGAAGAAGCATCTGGGGATTAAAGTAGTTTTTATCGCAGAAAAGTCCGTCTGCGCCGTCGCAGCCGTACTCGAAATATGTCTCATCTTCAGTGTATCTTGTGGGGTCATAACTGTCCCCGCCTCTTATAAGGACTATGGCAAATCTGTTTTCGGAAGGAACCCACACAACGCCTTCATGGCCGTTTATAAGTCTTTTTTCTCCCTCTGGGAATTTTGCATTGAGATTACCCGCTCTTCCCATTTTCATAAGCTCAAAATCAGTGCCGCAAAAGCCGTTAAATACAGGAACAGCTTCAATACCCTCGAGCTTCTCCTCCCCTCTGAGCCTTTGGCGTGGAGGGTTTATGAGATTTACCTCTCCGTACTTTAAGGGCTCGGTTTCACTGTTTTGAAAATATGTACCCATTGTTTTCATTATATATTTCACCTCTTAGTTTTTAAATAAAATTGCCGCAGCTTCGTACCATTTCACATTGCATATACATCAGCGCTTTTATCCTTTTCTCGCTTGCTGTACGCTCTTTATGTGATTACAAAATTTCATATCGGTTTGACAATATTTTATCCATATTATATAATCATTAAGTTAAAATTTCTTTTGAAAATCGTCCTATTTTTTTAGAAATCCTATCAGGAAAAAGAGTTGATTTTTATGAAGTGCAGCGAAAAAGGCGTATTGAATAAGTCCGACGTTTATTTCTTCTCTCCTTCTCCAAAAGCAAGGGCACATCTTTTCTACCCCCTCTCAATGGGTCATTTTTTCTGTGTTGACGGATACCATCTCATAAGAGAGCGATATGACAGCTTTCTGATAACATATATTATCGAAGGAACTTTTAATGTATATCTAAACGGTGAAAAAGTGGCGGTACAAGCCGGTTCAGCGGTAATTTTAAACTGCTATGAACCTCACGAATATGATACTGACACATATTTTGAATCTATTTGGCTCCACTTTGACGGTCCGGGGTCTTTAGAATTATATGAATACATTACTTCAAATGCAGGAAATGTGGTAAACTGCTCAAACCCGAAAGCCGTTAAGAAGTCTTTAAAAAACCTTTACCTAAACATGGACGGTAAAAGGACTCTTTCTGAAAGCTCCATGTCGGCAGAAATTTATTCTCTCTTATGTGAGCTTATGAACGGCACGCAATCCAAAGCAAAGAAAAACAGCTCCAACGAAAAAAGCGTTGCACAAGCGCAGAAATATATCAGCGAAAACTTGGGAGAGCGTTTAACGGTGGCTTCAATAGCCAAACAGGTTCATATGAGCGTTTCTCATTTTTCAAGAATTTTTAAACAGCAAACCGGCTATTCTCCCTATGATTATGTTCTCGTAACAAGACTCAACGTTGCAAAAAACTGCCTGAGAGAAACAAACATGAGTATTTCGGAAATAGCATTTAAAACCGGTTTTAACAGCGAATCTAACTTTATATTTTTCTTTACTTCAAACGCCGGAATATCTCCCGGTAAGTTTAGAAAACTTAACTTCTGATTAAAGTTCCATGCCCCGTAAAGTTTTGTCTTTACGGGGCACTTAACTCAAAACATATATCTGAAAAGAAGTTTCTATGGTAACATTAAACGCCCCGATTGTACTGTCTGTACAAATTGGGGCGTTTAAAAGTCTGCAAGGGATTTTTTAATTTTCGTTTTCTTACTTTTCGCCGTCGCTGCTTTCCGAAGTGCTTTGCGCCGTCAAATTTTCCTCAGCTGATTTTTTCTTTTTAAAGGGGAAATTAAGATATCGATTTACGAAAATCGAAATCACTATTCCTATACCTGTATCAAGAAGCCTGTTTACTGCATAAGTAAATGGGGACTTTTGTCCGATACTGATTAAAATTACAAGAAATGTGATAACCGAAATTGAAACGGCGTTTTGAAGCTTTAAAAGATTGCAGACATAGATTAAGAACACTACACCTATTGCAATAAGCAATATATTAAGCCAGCGAACGGGAACACTTAAATTTATCAGCAGAAAAAGAAGGCCAGCCGCAGCCCCTAACGCAGTACCGTAAATACGACTTTTTCCGCTGCTTACAGAATCCGCAACTGTTGACTGCATTACTACCACCGCCGCAATACAGGCAAACATCGGGTCCTGACGGTTTACAATAAAGGTTAGAAGCTCGAAAAATCTTCCGTCAAATTCATTGGTAATTTCGGCTAAAAGAGGGAACAGCAAATAAACTACAAGACATAAAAGCACTGAAACTGCGGTTTTAATATTCCTCATACCCGGTAAAGGCAGCTTTTTGACTTTTTTCATAGAGCCGTCCCCCTTTTTATCTACATTTAATTGTTAGTTTTACTCTGTTATATTATACCGTTAATTTTAAGTATTTCTTCAATGGGTCCCTTGTAATCGCCGGAGCAAGGAATAGCTTTACCGGGATTCTTGACAAAATCTGTAAATCTTTCCGCTTTCCATGCAACGGGAGCCTGGAACTTTGTAATAAGCTCAATTAGCTCTTCTGTTATATTGCGGTTTTGGAGAGCTTTAACACCAATTACCTTAATTTCAAAACTGCTTTCCGGCGTAACGTTTAAAACTGTAACCGAAATCCCCATATGGTTTTTCTCGTATACAAAGGGAACTTCATTGCCGTTTACGGTAACTTTCTCCGCATCGGCAATGTCACGGAAAGCAACTTTTACCTCTCTCGATTTAGGAAGTGATGAGCCGTCACCTTCAGCTGCACTCCATGAAAATACCGTTTCATCGCCTATTTCGTCAACCTTAAGCTTTGTTTGTGCGAAGCCACCGCTTTCGAACTCTCTTGTTTCCCCGTCATCTTCATAAAGATTAAAGCTTCCGTTTCCTCGGTAAACGAGAACCTCCATTTTTTCGGGATTCTTCCAGTTATTACATCTGTCCTGTACGCCTATTGGAATTATTGCTCCCTCTTTGGCAAGTACAGGTATGCTTTCGAGTCCCCTGTACATATCGTAATATCTTCCGCCCTTATAAATTCTGCCTGTGAAAATATCGGTAAAACGTCCCTCAGGAAGCCATACCTTAGCGCATGAAAGATTTGTTTCAGGCGAAACAGGACTCGTAATAGGTGCAGCTATAAGCTCGCTGCCGAAGAAATATTCGTTTCTTACAGAATAAGCCTCTTCCCTTTCAGGGTATGAGTAATACATTGGCTCGCAAAGAGCAATACCCTTTGAGTATGTTCTGTAATTCATAGAATAGATATAGGGAATAAGCCTGTGGCGAAGGCGAAGATTTTCCGTAGCTATAATACGGGCATCATAGCGATATTTCCACGGCTCCTTACCCATAAATTCATTGCTTGTGGAATGAAGTCGCATTATCGGACTGAAAACTCCGAACTGGACCCATCTTATATAAAGCTCGTCATCCTTTTTGCACTTGTGATGTCCGCCTATATCATGGCTCCACCAGCTGTATCCCACATTTGCCGCCGTTGCGGTAAAATAGGGCTGAAATCTCAGACAGTCCCATGAAACACTAGTATCACCTGAAAATCCCAAAGGATAGCGGTGGCTGCCCTCTTCGGCATATCTTGAAAGAATAAGTCCACGCTTATTTTTATCAGTGTTATCGAGATAATGGTAGTGATTGAGAGCCCACAGAGGGTCAAGTCCTTTAAGACGAGTGTTTTTGCCCTGCTGCCAGTCAATCCACCAGAAATCAACGCCGTCCTTTTCATAGGGGTGATGAAGATATTTAAAATAAGCCTCTACATATTTCCTGTCGGTTATATCAAAGGGAATCTGCTCTTTCTTGCTCTTATCATAACCCAGTTCATCCGCCATTTCGTCATAGGCATCTTCAAACCACCTTACACCTGTTGACGGATGAATGTTAAGGGTAATTTTAAAGTTCATATCCTTTAACTGGCGCAAAAATTTTTTGTAATCGGGGAAAAGGTCGGTATTCCAGCTGTATCCCGTCCAGCCGTCGCTTACAAATGCCTCCTGTATGGTTTTAGGAGCTATTTGATTTTTAGCGCTTTCACCGAATTTTCCCACAACGTCAACCCAGTGCCAGTCCATATCGATGGTAGCCACTGTTATTGGGATTTCTTCTTCCATAAAACGTTCCATAAGGTCAAGGTATTCCTGCTGGGTATAGGCTTTATATCGACTCCACCAGTTACCGAGGCACCAACGGGGAACAAGTGGCGTTTTGCCGGTAAGACGGTAAAAATCATAGATGCAGCCTCTGTAATCGTTGCCGTAAGCAAAATAATATAAATCTCGCTCCCAGTGGGCTCTTCTCGAAATTGTTCCGTCCTCTTCCAGAACAAGAGAATCACTGTCGTCAAAAACAGTTGCGCCGTTTCTTGAAATAAGACCGTCACCCAAAGGTATCGCCCCTACTGTAGCGTCAAGAGTTCTGTATGTACCTTTTAAATTCCCTGAATGAAAATTAGTAACTTTTCTTCCATCGGAGAGAACTATATACGACATCTTTTTAAGCATAAGGTCATAGCAAAATTCGCTGTGGGCAGTTTTTACGAAAACCCTTCCGCCTTTCTTTTCAAAGGTGCATCTTGGTTTTTCAAAATCTCTGTACCAAACCTTCTGGGTAGGCTTATCTTCAAAATTCATTGTAGGACTAAATTCAACTCGAAGCATTCTGCCGGCGAGCACGCTGATTCTGACATTTCCGTACTGTCTTACACAGCTGCTGTCAGCGGTACCGTGGGATTTAAAAGAAAACTTGTTTTCAAAAACACTCTCCATAAAACTACTCCTCACCGAAAGGTTATTAGACGCACACCGAGTCCATAATAACAAAAGAGCTTAACTCACCTGAATTTCGGCGCACTGTTCACTGTGCCTTTATTTTAGCATAAGGCAATTTATTTTTCACTGTTCACAATGACGAGAATAAAGGGTGCTTTTTTTGCACTTTGACATCGGATTTACAAATTATTTGATGCAATAATTGCGTTATGCCAAATTATTTGATATTATTAGAATGAATAGTTGAATAACTTAATTTTCAGTAAAACATGGAGCTTATTGAGGGGGGCTTTATTAAATGTTTTATATTCTTATGATCGGGCTGTTTATTGTAATGGCTCAGGCAAAATTTGCTCCGGCAGGACAATTCAATACCGACTATCTTTCAAAAGAATCGACAACGGCGATTAACGGAATTTTTGTTTTTCTCGTTTTTCTTTGTCACTCGGTAGGATATATTAAAATAAACCCTGATATTGATATTCAATGGACTACTATGCACTCATATATGGGGCAGTTAGTGGTTGTACCGTTTCTGTTTTTCTCAGGCTACGGTATTATGTGTTCCATAAAAGCAAAGGGGAAAACATATGTCAGAGGAATGTTTAAAAAACGTTTTCTTCCTCTGCTTTTGCATTTTGATATAGCCGTTTTTCTCTATTTTATGCTTAATCTGATATTCATTAAGAAGAACTATTCTTTAAAAGATACTCTTTTAGCCTTTCTTACATGGACAAGTATAGGAAACAGCAACTGGTATATCGGCGCAACTCTTTTATTATATATTGCCCTTATCCTCTCTTTCCTAATTTTCGGAAAGCATAAGGTTCTCGCACTGATAACCATGACCATTTTAACGGTAATACTGATCTTTACCATTAAGAAAACAGGAAAACCGTCCTCTTGGTATAACACCATGCTTGTATTCACTTTCGGTATGTGGTACGGATACCTGAAAGAAAAGATAGACTCAATAATAATGAAAAACAATTTCACCTATTCCTTCGCCCTTCTTATGGCATCAGGTGTTTTTGTAGTTCTTTTCGAGAGAAGATTCAGACACGTTATTTT